>JBDTWV010000007.1:0-17819 GCA_040006495.1 Dokdonella sp. | reverse complement strand
TCGAGAATGTCGGCGATCTCCGCTTCGTCCAGACCGCCGAAATAACGCAGCTCGACAACCCGATGCGCACGAGCGTCGATGCTTGCCAGCAATTGCAGCGCTTCGTGCAAAGGCTCGATCGCATCCTCGCCGATGCCGGCGCCGGGAATGCCGGTGGTCAGGGTCAGCATCGGCTCGCCGCCGCCCCGCTTTAGCGCGCGCCGCTCGCGCACGTAGTCGATGACGACGCTGCGCATCACCTGCGCCGCATACGCGAAGAACGCATTGCGCTGCACGGACTGGATCGCTCCCTGGCGCTGGAAGCGCAGATACGCCTCATGGACCAGCGATGGTGCGTCGAGCGACATGGTTCCGGCGCGCGCAAGCTGCGCGCGCGCGAGGCGCATCAATTCGGAATACAACCTGCCGTCCAGATCGGCGGGCAGCACGGAAGCGCCCGCGTTCCCCGCAATGTCGGTGAGCTTTTCCATCATGCGTATTCCGCCCCGCAACGGGCTGCATGTTACATCGCTGGGGTGCGATGCGAACGCGTGGCGGCGCACGACCGGGCCTCATCGTGGACTGCCCGCAACGGTCGCAGAGGGCCATCCTGCACGGCCTGCACCCTCGCTCATGCCGAATCGGCAACTCGGCGATCGTCACGGCTATCGATGTGCCTACCGATCCGTCAAAATGGTGCGTTAGCCGGCGCCCGCCGGCGCTATCGCCTCGTTCCCAATCGATGAACCCACAATCCGATCACGAACAAATTCCGCTCAAGGACTACGCCGAGCGCGCGTATCTCGATTACTCGATGTACGTAGTGCTCGATCGTGCATTGCCGTTCATTGGCGACGGCCTCAAACCGGTGCAGCGCCGCATCATCTATGCGATGAGCGAACTCGGTCTAGCCGCTGGGTCCAAGCCAAAGAAGTCCGCGCGCACCGTCGGCGACGTGATTGGCAAGTTCCATCCGCACGGTGACAGCGCGTGTTACGAAGCGATGGTGTTGATGGCGCAGCCGTTCTCGTACCGCTATCCGCTGATTGACGGCCAAGGCAACTTCGGTTCCGCGGACGATCCGAAATCGTTCGCCGCGATGCGCTACACCGAATCACGGCTTACCCCGATCGCGCAGATGTTGCTCGATGAGGTCGACCAGGGCACCGTGGACTGGGTGCCGAACTTCGACGGCACACTGCAGGAGCCGTCGTGGCTACCTTCGCGCGTGCCGCACGTGTTGCTGAATGGCTCAACCGGAATCGCGGTCGGCATGGCGACCGACATCCCGCCACACAACCTGCGCGAGATCGCAACCGCCTGCATCCGTTTGCTCGACAACCCCGAGACAACGCTCGCGGAACTGTGCGAACACGTGCGGGGTCCGGACTTTCCGACTGCTGCGCAAATCATCACGCCAGCACGTGAGATCGCCGCAATGTACGCAACCGGCAACGGCTCGGTGCGTTGCCGCGCGGTGTACGTGAAGGAAGACAGCAACGTCGTGGTGACCGCGCTGCCGCATCAGGTGTCGCCGTCAAAGATTCTCGAACAAATCGCGGCGCAGATGCGCGCGAAAAAGCTGCCGATGCTCGAAGACATCCGCGACGAGTCCGATCACGAGAATCCGATCCGAATCGTGTTGATCCCGCGCTCGAATCGCATCGACGTTGACGAGATGATGCAGCATTTGAACGCGACCACGGATCTGGAAAAGAGCTTCCGCATCAATCTCAACATGATCGGGCTTGACGGCAAGCCGCAGCTGAAGAACCTGAGGCAAATCCTGGTTGAGTGGCTGCGCTTCCGCCAGGACACGGTGACGCGGCGGCTGACGCATCGCCTGACCAAGGTCGAGCGGCGCCTGCACCTGCTCGAAGCCTTGCGCATCGCGTTCCTCAATCTGGACGAAGTCATCCGCATCGTGCGCCACGAGGACGAGCCCAAGCCGGTACTGATCGCACGCTTCAAGCTCAGCGACGAGCAAGCCGATTACATCCTCGAAACGCGCCTGCGCCAGCTGGCGCGGCTTGAGGAAATGAAGATCAACGCCGAGCGCGACCAGCTCGAAGAGGAACGTGCGCGGATCAATGTCGTGCTGAATTCGAAGGCCCGCCTGAAGACGTTGATCAAGGACGAGCTGCGCGAAGACGCAAAGAAATACGGCGATGAGCGTCGCTCCCCACTGGTCGAAAGCGCCGCCGCACAAGCGCTCGACGAAACCGCGCTGGTCGCCAGCGAACCGCTGACCGTCGTGCTGTCGGCCAAGGGTTGGATCCGCGCGGCGAAAGGACACGACGTCGACGCCGCCGCGCTCGGCTACCGCGAAGGCGACGAACTCCTCGCCGCCGCGCAGGGCCGCACGACCCAGCAGGTCGCTTTCATCGACTCGACCGGCCGCAGTTACTCCACCGCCGCGCATACGCTGCCATCGGCGCGCGGCAATGGCGAACCGCTGACCGGACGCTTCGCGCTGCCGCCGGGCGCTCGCTTCGACGCGCTGGCGATTGCAGACGCGTCGACGAAATTCGTCCTCGCCTCCGATTTCGGCTACGGGTTCGTGACCAAGTTCGAAGCGCTGCTAGCCAACAAGAAGGCCGGCAAACAGATCATCAACATCGAAGTCAGCGCGCATGTACTCGCCCCGGCCGCAGTTGGCGATAGCGCGCGTGATCGCATCGCGGTTGTGACCAGCGCCGGACACCTGTTGATGTTCTCGGTCGCGGAACTGCCGGAACTCGAAAAGGGCGGCAATGGCAACAAATTGATCGAAATACCAAAAGCGCGACTCAGCTCCGGCGAACGCGTCGTCGGCATCGCGATCGTCGCCGAAGGCAAGGGTGAAATTACCCTCTATGCCGGCCAGCGCAAGTTGACCTTGAAGTGGGCCGACCTGGTCGAGTACGGCGGCAACCGCGCCGCACGCGGCAACCTGCTGCCGCGCGGATTGCAGCGCGTGGAGCGGATCGAAACCAGCGGCTGATTACGTAACGGGCGCGCGCAAAGCGCGTTGCTGCTTTAGGGCGTCTTGCGCATCGAGAGCATCGCGCCTTCCGGCGCTCCCACAACACCAATAGCAGACGCTTGCTCTTGGTGGGAGCGTCGGCAGCCGCGATGATTTATTGACGCTTGAACACTGTCTCCATCCCCCGCCGAGGTTGAAGCATCGCGCGTTCCGGCGTGCCCGTACGAGCCGCCGCTCGCCCTTTGTCGGAGCGACGATCGCCACGATGGTTCTTGATGCTATCCGCGACTGACCTGCCTCGTCAGCTACAGACATGCCGGGCAGTGGTATTTCTGCGGACATGCCTGGCCCGCCGCAAAAAAAAGGCCTCCCCGAAGGGAGGCCTTGAATACCACTATTGAACGATTGCTATCAGTTGGCACTACCCACGATCAGATTGTCCATCGCGGACCAACTGCCATCGGTAGGAACGGATGGGTTGGGGGCGTCGATGGTGATCGTTGTGATCGGTGCCGCGGTCGTAAAGCCGCGGAAGTCCGCTGGCCCTGTCGAGGTGAACGTTTCCGTCGTGCCATCGCTCAGCGTGACCACGATCGGCAGTCCATTGGCCGCCACATTCACGTCGGTAGCCCAGAAGTTGCCGCCGACCGCAGTCACCGGTGACCCGGTGAATGTGACGACGATCTGAGCACCCGAACCGTTGGTGGAGATGAGGCCGGTGTCGTTGTAAAGGCCACCACCCGTTGTGCCATCCGGGATGCTCGACGAGACCGTGTAGGCGATTGCACCTTGCGTGTAGCTAAGCGGCGGACTTGGGCCAGCCGTCGCGTCGTTGAACGGGTTCTCGTAGAAGCCCGCTGCGACGTGGGTCAGGAAATCAGCCCGCGTGGTGTACGTGCCCGCCGTGCCACCACCTGCTCCATCAAAGCCATCCTTGAAGATCAGGTCGACGGGCGGAGCCGGAGTCACCTGCAACGTCACCGGCACTTCGATTCGAGGCTGTGTCGCGTCATTGGTGTTGACGCACAGCAGACCCGAGTAGTTACCGACTGCCAAGGTGGCCGGGTTGATGGTCAGCGCGATGTTTTTGCTGGACATGGGCGATACGGTACCCGTTGCCGGATTCACAGACAGCCACGGCACGTTGCTCGGAGAATCGCAACCGATTCCCGGCGGACCACCTGCGCCTTCGACTGCACGGATGTACAGAGCCTTGTAGTTGACTTGACCAACCTCGGTCGGACTCCACGCGCCATCTGCAGTCGTATACGAATACCCGCCAGCGGATGCCGAGGTTTCGTCTGCCCCTACAAACAGCCCGGCGGTGCCGCTCGCCGTCGCATCCCACTGCACGCCGATATACACGCTGCCGCTTGCAATCGAGAGGTTCATCGACGAAATGTCGAACGCCTGGAACGACTCGACGAGGCCGGTACCGATGTTGTTGGCGGTCACATCGACCGACCCAAGCAGCGTGCCCGGCGCACCCCCAGTGCCATCATCGGCATACACGATGATCTTCACGGGCACCGCCGTAAGGCCTGTGTTGGTCAGCAACGACACGCATACGGTGCTGAACGTGGCTGGGTAGGCCGTTGGCGTGAACTTATCTGCCATTCGCGCATCTGCGCCGGCACTCGCGTTCCAGCCATAGCCGTTTTCCGGAACGCCACCATGATCGTGCGAGATCATGCCTGTTACCGTGGTGTCGCACGCCGGGTCACTGGCTAGGATCGCACTGGCGAACGGCGGGAAACCACCCGAAGCGGACAGCAGATCAAGCGCCTTCGGCATCGGTACTTCACCCGACATCGCGGCCTTGGTCGCATCATTGATGCGAATTTGCGCGGCATTTTTGGCGAGTGAGTGCGCTTTGCGCGAAGCCGCTTGCGCCTCACGCGCAGCCAACGCCCGCTTGATGTCGTACGTCAACGTCGCGGTGCCGGTGTTGCCGATCACCAGCGTGTCGTTGCCGGTGGAGCCCAGTGCGACCGTGAAGTCGAACGAGGCGGGCGACACATTCGCGACCGGTACGCCGGTTTCAGGCGTGACGTTCAGCGTGTAGTCCTCAGCCTGGCCGAAACCGGATGTATTGCATGCCGTCGGCACCGAGTTGAACTTCTTCATGACGCGCATGCGTGTTGCACCGCCCATCGCAGTCGGAGGTACTGCGATGGTGCCCGTCGACTGTTGACCATCCGTACCGTCAGAGTTGATCAGATCACTCAATGGATAGCTTTCGCCTGCGCCGAACACGCCGTCCTGATTCCAGTCGATGTAGACGATGAGCTTCGCGGTGTATGCGCCATCCGTGTTGCCCTCAACAGCCATCGAGTACGTCATCCCGGCAGTAACGCTGCCACCGGTAATCGGCAGGAAATTCTCCAGTGCCGGAGTCGCGTTGACCACAGGCGAGCTCGTGTTGTCGATACCGGTGAACAAGACGCGCGTGATCGGCTCAACGTTGCTCGGGAACGTCACCGGGCAGTACGGCGCCGGGAACGCTGCGCCAACGGCGAAGTTCGCGATCACCGTGCAATCGGCAGTCGCCGGTGCAGTCGTGTATACGTTGCCGGTCAGCGTACCGCCGCAGGTGCCACCGACCGTGTCGATGTGGTAGCCCGCATCCGGCGTCAGGGTGAAGCTGGTCGTCGCGCCGTTATTCACCGTCTGCGCAGTCGCAGGCGCGATCGTGCCGGACGGCGTGCCAACACTCGGCGTCACCGTGAACGTGGCGGGTGCAACGGTGAGCGTGGCTGAAGCCGGCGCCACGTTGTTGCCCTGATCGGTCTGCAACGCACCGGCAGCCAGCGTATTGACGTAGGTCCCGGCCGCTGCGGCCTTCACCACGATATCCAGAGTGCACGAGCCGTTCGCCGGAATCGACACGCCTGCGGGCAAGCCCACATTCGCGTACGGGCTTTGCGACCGGCTCACAACGATACCGCAACTGGTCGTGGCAGATACCACAGTCAGTCCTGCCGGCAATGCATCCGTCAGAGGCGCTGTGAGCACAGCCGGCGAAGCTGTAGGATTGGTCAACATAATCGTTGCTACGCTGTTGACGTCGGTCAGGACGCTAGTCGGCGTGAACGTCTTGCTGAGGGTCGGTGTCGGGTTGGGCGCGAAGTTCGCGATCACCGTGCAATCCGATGTGACAGCCGCTGTCGTGTACACGGCCCCAGCCAGCGCGCCGCCGCAGGTCCCGCCGACGGTGTCGATGTGGAAGCCCGTAGCCGCAGCCAGCGTAAAGCTGGTCGTGGCACCGTCATTCACAGTCTGCGCGGTCGCCGGCGTGATCGTGCCCGAAGGCGTTCCTACGCTGGGCGTAACTGTATGGGGAGCAGGCAGACCGTTGCAGGTACCAATGTTGCTGTTGTCGATGACAACGTTGTCGACATCGAGCGTGTTGCCGTTGGTACCGGTGCCCTTGGTGCCGGTAATCGCGATGTTGGCGATGTTCTTGGCAAACCCATTAACGGTGAAGATCGAGGCCCCGTTGATGCAGATCTCACTTGACTGTGTAGAACGGTTCGCGATGACCTTGAGATCAAAGTACGCGCCTGCGGTCCAGAAGGCGCCGGTATCGACGAATCCTGAAACGCCGGGTCCACCGCCATTCGGATCAAGTACCTGGATCTTGTTGACGCCAGCGGTCGGGCGCAGGAAACGCACACGCGTGGTGATGAAGCCTGCCGCTGGATCTTGCGGGGTGAAATCCCACTCGGTTCCGTTGGTTGCAGCATTCTGATTGATCGCAAGCTTGGCGCTGGCGATCGCGTAGGTGGTCGTGCCAACCGGCTGGATTCCGGAAATGGCGGCAACAGTGCCCGAGCCGGCCGTGGCCCACGTCGAACGCAGATGCTGCAAGCCGGCGCCGGGATTGACGGTGGAAATCTGGAGATCGGCAGCGGCGCCTCCTGAGCGGCCCCACCCACCCTGGCTGGCGAGGTTGCCGACGACATAGGTAGGTGTCTCGAAACCCGTGCTGTAGGTGACGACACCCGCCTGAGTGGCTTGGTAGGTCGCCGTTGCGCCCGGAGCGCCTCCGCTGGCCGTGCTCAAGGCACCAGCCGCGATGGTGTTGACATAGATGCCTGCGCTTGCGGCGCTGACGTCAACCTTGACCGTGCAGCCGCCGGGCGGAATCGATGCGCCGTTGGCCAGGGTGACCGAGTTGGCGGTCGTGGTGACCGTACCGGCTGTGCAGGTGGTTGCTGCTGCTGGTGTGGCTGCAACAGCCAGGCCCGCCGGGAACGTGTTGGTAAAATCGGCACTCAGCGCGTTGGCACTGGCCGTCGCATTGCCCAAGGTCAACGTCAGCGTGCTGCTTGCGCCCACTGCGCCATTGGTTGGCGCAAACGCCATGCCCAGTGATGGTGGCACCGGCGCGTTGACGTCGATGTTGACCGTGTAGTCTTCGGCCTGCCCAAAACCCGTAGTGCCGCACGCCAACGTGGTGCTCAGACCGGGTGCAGTGGACGTGTACTGCTTGGCCACGCGCATGCGCGTTTGGCCAAGCGTTGCCGAGGCCGGCACAGTGATTGTCGCGGCGGCAGTCTTGCCGTCAGCACCGGTCGAACCGACCAGGCTACCAATGAAGTAACTCTCTGCGGGATCGAAGGTTCCGTTGTGGTCCCAATCGATGTAAACAGCGACACCTGCCGTGTAGGGGCCGTCATTATTGCCCTGCACGGTGATCGGATACGCGCCGCCGGGAGCGAGCTGACCGATGATTGCCGTGTAGTCTTCATCGGCCGTACCGCCGATGGTCGCGCTACTCGGATTGTTGATGCCGTCGATCGCGACGTTGGTGATCGGCTCGACGCCCGTGCTGTAGCCGCGCACGCAGTAAGGAGCAGGGAACGCGGCAAAAGCGGAGCCGCTCGCAATGAGCCCTCCTCCCGCCACGACTAATGCCAAAGCTGTCTTCAATAGACGTTTCATGCGAAATCTCCACAGGGGTGGACGGCAGACAGGGGCAACATCACGCCCACGCGCCAAGGCGCCCGCCGGCTATCCGGCGAACGGTCAACAAGGTCACTACAAATGCCCGCACGATCGGCGGAGGCACGGATTTCCAACCACACACTTCCATTCATCGCGACTCCCCAGTCGTGCGTGAAAAAAAAAGCGGAAACTGGCTCGCTCGGGCGGGTGCCCGTCGTTCGCCATTCAAATCATTTCAAACGGTGCTCAATACTTGCGTCCCCTCCGGCCAACACACCCAGAGGCCGAGAGGGACGCCCGACTATAGGCCGGCCCTACTGCCGCAGACAACCTTTATTCCTCACGATTTTCGATAACCGGGCCCAAACGTCGCAGGGACACCGTTGGTGCGTCGCAGCAATTTGCCGGTGGCTGCGCGTGTGGATAGCCAATGCACGCGTCCACCCGGCGCCGCCACACATGGAAGGCGAAGGGGCGATGGGTGCGCCCCGGGGGTCGCACATTGCCCTGCGTTGGTGGGTTCATCGTTTGGGAGACCGTGGATGCGCGAAAGAGAAGCCCTCTATTTGCTGCACGCAAACTTGTTATAAACGTTGAGGAAACCCATTGCGTTCGATCGACTACGATGCGCACGCCCGCTTTCACGCAGGACGACGCATGTACCGAACGCTCCGTTTTCTCCGCACCTGTATCGCGATCGCAGCGCTGATCGTCGTTGTCGCGGTGATCGCCGGCTGGTTCGCCCTGCGCGGGAGCCTTCCCCAATACGATGGCCGCGTGCAAAGCGGCGCGCTGGAGCAATCGGCCACGGTCGAACGTGATGCCCTCGGCAGCGTAACTGTGCGCGCACGCAGCCGCCGTGACGCCGATTGGGCGCTCGGCTACGTGCATGCGCAGGAGCGCTACTTCCAGATGGATTTGCTGCGTCGTCGCGCCGCCGGCGAACTGGCCGAACTGTTCGGCGCCATAGCGTTGCCGGCCGATCGCGAGGCACGTGCGCATCGCATGCGTGCGCGCATGCAGGCCACGTTTACGGCATTGCCGGTGGCAGAACGCGATGAGATGGATGCATATCGCGACGGGGTCAATGCCGGCCTGTCAGCGCTGTCGGTGCGGCCATTCGCTTACGTGCTGACCGGCAACAAGCCCAGCCCATGGCACAGTGAAGACACCCTGCTGGTCGTCGCCGCGATGGCATTCACGCTGAATGATGCGAGCAATCAGCGCGAACTCGCGTTCTCGAGAATGCACGCGGCGCTGCCTGCCTCTGTATATGCATTCCTGACCGCCAGCGGCGGTGGCTGGGATGCGCCGCTCGTCGGCGCGCCGTTGACGTGGCCGGCGCTGCCCGCGGCGAGCGATCTGGATCTGCGTGGACTCGATCCGGCGCTACTGCGTCATCACGATTCCACAGTCGATCGCGTGCCAGGCAGCAACGGTTTTGCAGTGAACGGTGCGTTGACCGGCGGCGCCGCCGTGGTCGCCAACGACATGCATCTGGACCTGCGCGTGCCTGGACTGTGGTTTCGCACGCGTCTCATTTACCCGAACCCGCGCCACCCGGACCAATCGATCGATGTCATAGGCGCCAGTTTGCCCGGCGCGCCTGCCATCGTTGTCGGCAGCAACCGCAAGGTCGCGTGGGGATTCACCAACAGCTATATCGATACCACCGACTGGGTACGAGTAATGTTCGATCCGGCCAACCCGTCGCGCTATCGCAGCACGGACGGCTGGACGTCCCTATCCGAACACACCGAAATCATCCGCGTCCACGGCAGCGCGGATGTCAGCTTGCAGGTACAGGAAACGAAATGGGGCCCGATTCTCGCCACGGACACCGACGGTACACCGCTCGCCCTGGCATGGACGGCGCAGCAGCCCGGCGCGATCGACGTCGACTTGGCGCACATGGACCAGGCTGAAACCGTGGATGAAGCGGTCGCGATCGCGCAGGCCAGCGGCGTGCCACCACAGAACTTCGTAGTGGGCGACCGCGCCGGCAGCATCGCGTGGACGATTGCCGGGCGCATTCCGAAGCGCATCGGCGGATTTGATCCGACCCTACCGGCCGATTGGTCACAACCCGGCACTGGCTGGGATGGCTGGCTCAACGCAAGCGCTACGCCATCGCTGAGCAACCCGCCGTGGCAGCGCCTGTGGACCGCGAATCAACGCATCGTCGAAGGCACAGCGTTCGCCACCGTCGGCGATGGCGGCTACGACCTCGGCGCGCGTGCCGGACAGATCCGTGATGATCTGCGCGGACGCGCACATTTTGCGCCGGCGGACATGCTGGCGATCCAACTTGACGATCGGGCCCTGTTCCTCACGCGTTGGAGGGACCTGCTCGTGCTCGAACTCAATCGCACGTCAGCAACACCGTTGAACGATGCGATGAAAGCGGTCGTTGCCGATTGGCACGGAAACGCGTCAATCGATTCTGTGTCCTACCGACTCGTGCGTGCATGGCGCAACGAAGTCATCGACATTGTCCTCGATGGTTTTGCAGCGGCGGTGCGACGCAAATCCGCAGACTTCGCGCTGCCCAAATTGCCGCAAGCCGAGCATGCCGTATGGCTGCTGATCGAACAGCGGCCCGCCCATTTGCTACCGCCCGGTTACGCCGACTGGGATGCTTTGCTGATCGCATGCGCGGAGCGCGCCGGCAAGCATCTCGATGCGCAACCCGGCGGCCTCGCTGTGCGTACCTGGGGCGAACGCAACACGATGCGCATCGCGCATCCGCTTTCTCGCGGCCTACCCGCCTTGGTCGCGCACCTGCTCGACATGCCCGCTGATGAGTTGCCCGGCGACGTCAACATGCCGCGCGTGCAAGCACCCGATTTCGGCGCATCCGAACGCTTCGCAGTCGCGCCCGGCGACGAGGTGCACGGCTACTTTGAGCTCGCTGGTGGCCAGAGCGGCCACCCGCTGTCGCCGTATTACGGCGCCGGCCATGCGGACTGGGCCGCCGGCAAGCCGACCCCGTTCATGCCGGGGCCGGCGCAGCACGTGCTCAATTTCAATCCTGAGCGCACACACTGAGCGCGAAGAAGGCTGCGCATGTGATGAGAGTATCGCGCCTTCCGGCGCTCCCACATCAGTGCGCTCCCGATTGCGCCCGCCTCCAGTCGGAGCGCCGGAAGGCGCGATGCTTTCGAACCTTTTCCTTCAAGGAAGCGTGGCAATTGCCTACGGCGCGAGCTCGAAACCATCCGTGAAGATCGAGTCATTGTCCGGCAACGTACAGACCACTGCGACGTTGCTCACGGATGCCGTCCCGATGGTGCCACTGCCGCTGGCGACAGTGCAGGTCTGAGCTGGAGCGCTGGGTTGACCCGTAATCGTGACCGCGTAACTGGCCCCAGTAAACAGTTGTGCGCTGAACACGAATGAGCCATCGGCTCCGATCGGAAGGTTCGAACCACTGTTCAATTTCAGCTTGAGGCCACTACCCACAAGTCCCGACACGGTGCCCCCGACGGTATACGTCGTCGGCGTGCCGGTGACGCACGTCACGACGATATTGGTCACGTTTGCCGAACCGATCGTGCCGCTGCTGTTGGCGATCGTGCAGGTTTGCGCAGGGTTCGCCGGCTCGGTGCCGATCGTCACGGAGTAACCGGTGTTGGCGGTCAAATTATCGGGAAACGTGAACGCGCCATTGGTCGTGATCGGCAATGCGCTGCCGTCGTTGAGCTTCAGCGCAAAACCGCTGCCCACCAATCCATTGACCGTGCCGCCGACGGTATAGGTCGACACGCCATTGACAGCGAGCGTGACTGGTACTTCGATCATCGGCTGGTTCGGGTCGTTTGTGGTCAGGCACAGTTTGCCCGCATAGCCGCCCGCGGCGAGACCGGCGCTGTTGACGCTGACGCTGATCGTTGCCGTTGCGCCGTCTACGACACTGCCCGATACGGGCGTAGCGCTCAGCCACGACACAGCCGACGGCGTGCTACACGCACTGGACGCTTGCGCGATCGCATAACTCAACGAACTTCCTGCCGCGCCGGTATTGCCAATGACCAGCGGTGCGCTGCTGCTATCACTCGCGTTGAGGCTGAAGCTCAGTGATGCGGGAGTCACGCTGGCGACAGCGATCGGTGTGGCCGCGGCAGACGGCGACAGTGTGGCCAGTGTAAAGACGGCTGGACTTCCAGCTTGCGCGATGCCCAATTCACCCGACCCCGTAACCGGCGGCTTGTTGACCGTCAACGAGAACGAAAACAACGTGCCCCAGTCGAGCGTGTTCCCGCTCGTCGGCGCATTCCAGCTGACCGCGCCACTGGCGGTGTCCACCGTCCAGTCGTTGACCGCATTGACGTCGCCATCGCTGAAGCGTGTGGAACTGACAACTGCACCATCCGGCAACGCGACGCTGAATCGGTTGAAGCCGCGGTTGCTGAGCACCTTGAGCGTGTTGGTATCGGGCATGTCCGGGTTGCTGCCACCACCACTGGTGACCGCACGCGCGAAGTCAAAATTCATCACGGCATAGTCGTAACGCCAGGTGCCGTTGCCCAGATCGGTAACCTTGACCGCAAGCTTGGCGCGCCCTTCCTTGTTGGCCAGTTCCGTCGATCGCGCGTTCGTACCCGGATTGGCCGGATCGACCCAGCGGTCAATGGCTGGACCCAACTTGTAATTGGCGCCGCCGCCGGGGCTCCAGGTACTCCCGGTCCAGTTCGGCACGCCGGTCACCGTCGCCATCGAGTTGTACGGATTGATGTCGTCGCGCGCGATGTACCACGACTCGAACAGATAGGTCGCACCTGTGTTCAGAGCGGGGCTGATCTGCTGCTCGCGCACGATCATGCGCTGGTCGTAAGGGCCGTTACCCCCGGAATGTATCGACAGGGTGCAATCGGGATCGTAGATCGAGCCGCAGCGGCCCCACAGACCGAGTGCCGGAATAATTTCCGAACGCGGGCCCAGATCGCTCGACGTGTCGTTGTTGCCGGTGCCATAGGTGTCGCTGCAACCGCGACCGAGCACATGGCTGTCGTGGTCGGTGGAGTCGGCACAACTGCCATTGGTGGTCAGCCATGCGTGCTTGACGCCCGAACGACCGATCTGCTCGATGCTGCCGTCGGCATTGGTGCGGTAAAGATTCCAGATCAGAAACGGATGCTGGTCGTTGTTGTAGGGCGGCTTGTTGCCAGTGAACTTCTGGTTCCATGGAACGCCTGAAGTCCACAACGCCGTACTCGTACCGATTTCGCCCTGCCCCGGAATCGTCGTCGCCAAAGTACCGTTGTTGACATTGTTCTTGAGCGTCGACGATGGAGTGAACACGACGCTGCCCGTGCCCGCCGTTCCTGTGCAGCCCTGACACCGCGTGTACGACATCTGGAAACTCTTCATGAACAGGTCGGTTTCATACACACCGCCGTTTGGCGCCGGATCGCCAGTCCAATGAAAGACAGCGGCGAGGGCCGCCGTGCCGTCGCCACTGCGCTGCACATCGGTGACCATTTTCACGTCAGCGATCGCCCAACCGGCGACCTCGGGATGGCCGATGCGCTGCGCCAGTTGCGCGCTGATGCGCATGTCCATCGCAGCCACGTCCAGCACCTTGTTGTCGTGGGTCAGTTCGTACATCAAACGGTCGATGTAGAACCATGCCTTGCCATCGCTACCGACGAAATCGAGGATCAACGGATCGCTTGCGTTCGAGCGCAGGCGGAAATCCGAGAAATCGATCTTGCTGCCATCGGGCAAGGTGATGACGTAGCCGCCCTCGGCCTGCAGCGAACCGTCGTCGAATCCGCGGAAATAGCCGTTCTCGACATGAAACGCGAGACTACCGCTGCGGCGCAACGCGAAGCGTTCGTGGGCGCGCGAACTCAAACCGTCGAGCGCACCTTTTGGCGCCGAAATGCGCATGCCGACGTCGCCGGCCAAATCGCGGTTCCAGCGCACGCCGACCTCGCCGCCCCACACCGACCACAACTGATGGGCGAGCGCCGCCTGCGTGCCAGTGGACGCCGCCGGTGGCGTAGCGGCCCATGCACCAAGTGGCGCAAGGACCAACGTGGAAGCCAATACCCATGCACGCAACTTCATTGTGGTTGTCCCCAGAGTGTCGATTGTGCCGGTGACGGCAAGTGGCAAGGAAGGTTTCATTACAATTTTGCTGGTCATCCCGGCGCAAGCCGCGATGACGGTTCGGATGTCATTGGCGACCGCACCGACTCGTTCCATCGTGGTCAATTTGGTGTACTCGCACTCGACAGTTGCATCAGCTCGGGTGGTGATTTTCCGTAGTTTGTCCACAGGTCATGCATGTATTGGCCGCGCGTGCGGTCCTTAGGACCCACCACGAATGGCCGGTTGGATTGGCCGCTGCACATCAGGTTCTCTCCCGCAATTCCCTGGTCCGCGGCTTCGTCGCGCAAGAATTCGATGTAGTCGCGGCTCGCGGTCTGGTAGTACAGCCGGGCCGTCACGTTCAGCGGTCCCACCGTGCCAGCCGGAATCGCGAATGTGTAACTTGTGTTGTCGTAGTTGACAAGGATGCCCGAGCCCGGCGCCGTTTCCGGATAAACCGCCGCGACCGGTCGCACCTCATAGCCATTCGGGTCGGCGGTCGTCGCCGGCTTGAGGCCGAGCGGCGGAATACGGTTGTCCTTGACTACGCAATCATTGGCGACGAAATGGAAGATGGATTTTCCACTCGAATTCACCGCATCGCAGGTGTTGTTGCCGTTGTGGTTGAAGATGCCTTGCAATACCTCATAGACGCGAGCCTGTGCATCCTTGGTCAACACGGCCGTCGCGGCATCGTAGGCACCACTCTGCGCAATCAGCGTGCCGTTCGCGGCGTGCACCTGCACGTTGAGCCACATGCGGCGTCCTTCGCTATAACCACTCGGCAACTTGTGTCCGCTCAAATTTGTGACCTTGACCACCACTGCGATCGCGCCCGCAGCGCTCCCCGTCGGCGCGCTGTAGCTGTTGATCGACGTCGTAACGTCCGCCGCCGACAACAGCATTTCGCGAGCCCATTCGGAGGTCTGGTCGAACGATGCTTGGCGGCCGATACCTTCGAACGAACCCGGAATCGCGCTGGTATCGCTGAACTCGCCCTTGATGACTTGGGGAATCCAGGTATTGCCGCCGGCAAAGGCATGCGTTGGCAGATTGCCGCTGCGATTGGGATATCCGCCCAAGGTGCACGCGGTCGCGTCCGGATCCACGCTGGTCGGCATGTGGCAGGCTTGGCAGGTCTGCGCGCGGACCAAAGCCGGTACGCCCGGCGGAGGATCACCCAGACCATCACGGAAGATCAGATCGGAAAACAAACTGCGGTTCCACTCGCTGAAAGTCCGCTCGATCGGGAACGGCACGCCGGTATCGGTGCCATTGGCGAGCTTGAGCGTCTTCAGCGGGCCGTCGCTGGTGTCCGGCGTGGTCACGTCATGGCATTGGCCGCAGATCGCGCTGTCGGTGTGCAGCGCCGAATACTTCCATGCATGCGGCGGCTGCTGGACCGCTGGCACATAGGCATACGGACCGCGTCGACATGGCTCGCCCTGGCCATCGCAATCGTGGTCGTCGAGCCACGCCGCGCCATTGCCGGGCAGCAGTTCGTTGGCGGGACCCTTCGCCATCATGCGGTGGCAGAAATGGCAGCCGAGGCCGCTGAAATCGCTGTAATCGTCGGGCGCATCGTAGGTGCCTTGGAGCAGGCAACCAGCAGCACCCTTGGTCACATCGTTGAGTGCGCCGAAACCGGCTTTGACCACACGACCGCCATACCAGCCTTCGGAGGTGTGGCAACGCAGACAATAGTCGCCGGCGCCCGGCACGTCATTGTTGGCGACGTCGAGTGCGGCCCAGAACAGTGGATCACGCGTCGCATTCGCCATCATCGAACCAGCCCAGGTCGGATGCGGACGAAAAGTTGGTGCCGTGGCGGGTCCGGATCCACCGTGGCAACCGCTGCAGTTGTCGGACGTCGCCAGCGGATAGCTCAGTCCCGGCTGCGTACCGTGTGGTGTCAGATCGACTGCAGCGCCGGATGTCGCGAGTTGATGCGCCACGCCAAGCCAGTTGCCACCGGCATGCGCTGCGCGCACCGGCAATACGGCGGCCAACACGAGTAGCGCGAGGTTGACGAGCGCAGCCGAAAGCAAGGACTGGACAGCATCTGCCTTGCGCCACGAGCCATGTGCAAGGGAGGTCGCGCCGCGCATCGCGCTCGAACTTGGGCGCACGTGGTCGCAGGGATATTCGGACCCAATCACACGCAGCGACACTGCGTCTGTGACGGCGAACAGCAGACTGACCGTCGTGCCAGCAACGTCCGCCGTTGAACCATCGTAACGAAGGCGATCGATCCACACGCCATCGCAATTTGCGTATCCGCCACCCAAAGCTTCATCGCTCACCCCAGAGTCGATTGGTTACTCATCCGCAATCGCCGACCCTTCTCCCAGTGAAGTGTCAGCAACAACCTGCCCGCCCGATTGCTCTCGCGCCACGCGCGTCACCGGGCCTTTCGAAGTCGTCCGTGATGGTGTCGGGCAGTGGCGCAAAGCGCACGATGCGCTGGGGCCCGCCGGCCGCCATCCGAATCTAGCACGCACACCGGCGCTCCGCACCTGAAAACGGATCACGAATCCGCGCGCGCCAGGATGCACGACGGAACCCGCCGGAGGGCAGGTGCGCACTATTTGCGCGGACCGAGCAGCTGCAGCGTGTAATGCGGCGCAGCCTCGTCCGTTGTCGCCGCACCGACCAGGCTGATCTCACTGCCTACGCCGGGCGCGACGTTGGCCGTGAATTCGAAGTGGTACAAGGTGCCCCAATCGAGCGTGTTGCCCGCTATCGGCGCAGTCCATTCCACGGTGCCGGCGCTGGTCGTCGCTGACCAATCGTTGCCGCGGTCGTCGTCGCCATCATCGAAGCGGATATCGGTCACCCGCGCGCCGCGAGACAATGCGACGCCGAATTGTGCGAAGCCGTGATTGGACAGCAGTTTCAGGTCAGGCTCGCGCGGATGCGCCGGGTCGACGCGCGCATGGGCATAGTCGAAATTCATCACCGCATAGTCATAGCGCCACAGACCGCCGCCGAGGTTGGTCACCTTCACTGCGACGCGCGCGCGTCCCAGCGGCGTCGCCAGTTCCTTGTTCATCGCATGTGACGATGGCGTGGCCGGATCGACCCATCGATTGATTGCGGGACCGAGGAAGAAATCGTGATCCGGCGCCTTTGCATTGACCAGATCGACGCTCCAGTTCGCACCGTTCTTGCGCGGCGCGATCTGCCGATAGCCCATCGTGTTGTAGATATTCACGTCGTCACGCACCACGTACCAGTATTCGAAGAAGTACTGCGCGCCGACACTGAGCGGCGCCAGCAGGTCGCTCTCGGTGACCTGCATGCGGTATTGGTAAAGATCCTGCGCACCGCTCCCCGCATCCATGCGGCCATCGCAATCGGCGTCCCAGACTGAACCGCAGCGCCCCCATTGCGCCGTGCGCGGAATGATTTCGGAGCGCGGCGCGAGGTTCTGCTCGCCGCCTCCGTTGTCGTTGCTGCTGAACGAGTAGATGTCCTCGCAGCCCGGCCAGAACACGTTGCCAGCGGCACAACCGCAGCGTTTGTTGATCGAGTAGAACGCGTGCTTCACGCCGGATGCGCCGATCTGCTTGATGCGTCCGGCCGCGTCGATGCGGTACAGGTTCCAGATCAGGTACGGATGCTGGTCATTGGCGTACGGCGGATGCTTGCCGCTGAAGTGGCCGTACCACGCGACCGCTGTCTGGCCGACGTTGCGCAGACTCGCGTCGGCGCCGAGCACGAGCTTTCCGTTCGTGCTGGACGCGGTGCAGGCGCCGCCGTTCGGCAACGGCGGCAGGCCACAGCGCGGCGCGTAAATCGAGTCCCAGAAGCCACTGAGATTGGAATA
>JBDTWV010000006.1:0-19428 GCA_040006495.1 Dokdonella sp. | reverse complement strand
TCTCCACTGGCACTCTACGACCAACTGCAGACACAAGCGGCGGAAGCCGCGATGCTTCTGGGCTGTCGCAACGACCCGTAAAGACATCGCGCCTGCCGGCGCTCCCACCAAGCAGGGCAGCGCGTGGCTTGGTGGGAGCGGCGGAAGCCGCGATGCTGTTGCACTGTCTCAAGCATTCGACAAGGCATCGCGCCCGACGGCGCTCCCACCAAGCAGGGCAGCGCTTGGCTTGGCTGTTGCGCGCGGTGATGCCATGTGGGGTGCGTTACGCGGCGGCTTCTTCACCCGCACTTGCCTGCAACTTCAAGTCGAGGATCTTGAAGTAGTCGCGTTCCTGTTCGAGGTCGGCACGGGTCAGCGGGTAGCGGTCGAGCCAGTCTTGCGGCAGGCTGATACGCAGGGTCTTGTCTTCAGCCACGGCGCGCAGTGTCGGCAGCGGGTCTGTCGTGCGGCTGCGCTCGAACAATGCGGCCAAGCGCAGCAATGCGGTCAGGCGTCGTACTGGAAGGCGCAATCGTTCAGGTAACGCATCGATGACGGCGCGATCGGGTTTGCGCCGATGCGAGCGGATGATCGCCGCGAGGGCCTGCTGGCCTTGTCGGCTGAACCCAGCCAAGTCGGAATGGGCGACGATGTACGCGCCATGACGGTGATGCAGGCTGTGGGCGATGGCCAGGCCGATCTCGTGGATGTCGGCGGCCCAGCCGAGCAGGTCGCGTTCGAGGCTGCCGAGGTGCCAGACGTCCTGGACTTGATCGAACAGCGCGATCGCGGCGTGGTGCACGCGCCTGGCTTGGCTGCGATCGACTCCGTACCGCGATGCCAGTGCGGCGATGCTGCCCGCACGTGGATCGCCGTGCATCGCGCGCCCCACCATGTCGTAGAGCAGTCCTTCGCGCATCGCCGTTTCGCACACGCCCATGTGCTGCAGCGAGAACATCGTGAAGATCGCTTCCAGGATCGCGACGCCGCCTGCGATCACCTGCACGCGATCTTCCGCGAGTCCCGCCAGGCGCAGGTTGCCGACGTTGCCGGCGGCGATGATCGCATCGCGCAGGCGCGCCAGCGACGCGGCGCTGATGCCTTGGTCGCTCCAGCCGTTGGCCTGCACGATGTTGCCAATCGCCTTGGCGGTGCCAGATGATCCGATCGCCTCACCCCAGCCGAGCGTGCGGTAATCCGCGGCGAATTGCTGCAACTCCAGGGCAATTTCGGTTTGCGCCTGCTGCCAATTCTTTGCCGTGTAGATACCTTCGCCGAAAAAACGCAGGCTGCTGGCGATGCATCCCACCTGCACGCTTTCGGTTTCGAGCGCATCGAATCCCTGGCCGATGATGAACTCGGTGCTGCCGCCGCCGATATCGACCACGAGTCGGCGCTGCGTCGATTCGGCCAGGTCGTGCGCGACTCCGAGATAGATCAGGCGCGCTTCCTCCCGGCCACTGACGATTTCGATCGGATGTCCCAGCGCGGTTTCCGCCGGCAGCAAAAATGCTTGCGGATTGGCGAGTCGGCGCACGCTGTTGGTGGCCACCGCGTGCACGCGTTCTGATGGCAGTGCGCGCAGGCGCTGACCGAACCGTGCGAGACAACTGAGTGCGCGTTCGCGGCGTTTCGGATCGAGGCTGCCATCCGCGCGCTGCCCCATTGCCATGCGCACGCTATCGCGCAAGTGGTCGATCATGCGCAGGCTGCCGTGCTCGTAGCGTGCAACCAGCAGATGAAAGCTGTTTGAGCCGAGGTCTACAGCGGCCAGCAATTCGCCGTCGCGCAGATCCGTTTCGATTGTGTGCGTCACGGCAGGGGCCTCATGGAGTCAGGGCAGTGTCGCATTGCCGAGTGGGAGAGTGCAGGCCTGATGGCTGTGCCTTTCTACTTCGTCAGTTTTTCGAGCAGCATCTGCTGCGCGCAATGCAACTCGGCGCCGTCGGCGGTCGCGCGCACATAGGTGCCATCGGATTCGAGTTGCCAGGCTTGCGTGTTGTCTTGGAGGTAATTCGCCAGCGATTCGTCGAAGACGCGCTGGCTCAGTTTCGGGTCGCGGATTGGAAAGCACGTTTCGATGCGGCGCATCAAGTTGCGTTCCATCCAGTCCGCGCTGGAACAATAGATTTCCGGCGCGTCGTCGTTCTGGAACCAGTACACGCGACTGTGTTCGAGAAAGCGCCCGACAATTGAACGCACGCGGATATTTTCCGAAATGCCAGCAAGGCCTGGGCGAAGCGCACAGGCGGACCGCACGATCAGGTCGATCGAAACACCCGCCTGCGAAGCGCGGTACAGAACCTGGATCACGCCTTGCTCATTCAACGCGTTCATCTTGGCGATGATCCGAGCGGGTTTGCCCGCCTTCGCGTTGGCAATCTCTCGCTCGATCTTTTCCATCAGGCCCTTGTGCAGGGTGAAGGGCGAATGCAGCAGGCATTTGAGCTTGATGATTGGCCCGAGTCCGCTCATTTGCAGGAAAAGCAGATGTGCGTCTTCACCGATATCAGGGTTCGCTGTCATCAGCCCGAAGTCGGTATACAGGCGCGAGGTGATCTGGTGGTAGTTGCCGGTCGACAGGTGCACGTAGCGGCGCAGCGCGCCGCGCTCGCGGCGCACGATCAGCAGCATCTTCGCGTGCGTCTTGTAGCCGACCACGCCGTAGACGACCTGCACGCCGGTTTCCTGCAGGCGTTTGGCCAAGCGAAGGTTCGCTTCCTCGTCGAAACGCGCGCGCAGTTCGACGACGACGGTGACGTCCTTGCCTTGGCGTGCCGCCTCGATCAGGTGATCGACCAACGGCGAGTCGTTGCCGACGCGATACAAGGTCTGCTTGATCGCCAGCACCTCGGGATCGACGCTTGCCTCGCGCACCAGTTCGATCACCGCACTGAATGATTCGAACGGATGGTGCAGCAGGATGTCGTGGTCTCGGATCGCGTCGAACAGGCTGTATTCCTCTGCGATTGCGGGCAGCACGCGCGCAACGAACGGCGCGAATTTCAGGTCGGGCCGCTCGATCTGTTCGTAGATCGTGTTGACCCGGCTCACGTTGACCGGGCCTTCGCAGCGATACACGTCCGCCTCGATCAACTCGAAGTTCTGCATCAGCATCTCGGAGATGCCTCTCGGGCAATCGTCGGCAACTTCCAGGCGCACTGGCTTGGCATAACCGCGGCCCTTGAGCTCGTCACGCAGTGCCAGCGCGATGTTTTCGACCTCTTCCTCGTCGACGAACAGTTCGCTATTGCGGGT
This sequence comes from Dokdonella sp., assembly GCA_040006495.1. GTDB lineage: Bacteria > Pseudomonadota > Gammaproteobacteria > Xanthomonadales > Rhodanobacteraceae > Dokdonella_A. The sequence goes on along the minus strand of JBDTWV010000006.1, from coordinate 16,188 downwards.
GACTCGAAACTGGTACGAGCCTTTCACCTGCATGCCTGGAAACAACTCGTCCATGAACTCGTGCAGGATCGCGGCGAGGAACACGAAATCGTACGGCGCTTCTGCAACCTCGCTCGGGAAGCGGATGATCCGTGGCAGCGAGCGCGGCGCGCGCACCAGCGCCATGTGGCCTTCGCGACCGAACGCGTCGCGGCCCTTGAGCACGACCGCGAGGTTCAGGCTCTTGTTGAGAATCAGCGGAAACGGATGGGCTGGATCGAGCCCGAGCGGCGACAGCACCGGCAGGATCTCGTTGCGGAAATAGCCTTGCAGCCAGCGCCTCTGCTTCACCGTCCAGTCGCCGCGGCGCGAGAAACGCACGCCTTCGCGTTCCATTTCCGGTAGCAGCATTGCGTTCCAGACTTCGTAGTGGGCCTTGACGAGCGTCAGCGCGCGTTGCCGGATCTGCGCCAGCACTTCGCTCGGCGGCATCGCGTCGGGACCGGGGCGCAGTTCGCCCAGCGCCAGTTGCTGGCGCAGCACCGCAACGCGCACCTCGAAGAATTCGTCGAGGTTCGAGCACGAGATGCACAGGTAGCGCAGGCGTTCGAGCAGCGGCACGCGCGCGTCTTGCGCTTGCGCGAGAACGCGGAAATTGAATTCGAGCTGGGCCAGTTCGCGATTGAGGTACAGGCCCGGGTCATTGAGGTCGTATTGCACGTCGCGATTCATTCAGCCGTCCGTCAAAATCAGGGCGTTTCCGCCAGCTGCAGGGGTTCGAGCAATTGCGCTGGACCGAATACACAGGCAAATGTACTGCCTCGGCCGGGTTCGCTGCTGATTTCCAAGTGTGCATGCTGCAATTGCAGCACATGTTTCACGATCGAAAGACCCAGGCCGGTGCCACCGGTTCCGCGCGAACGGCTGGTCGAGACGCGATAGAAGCGCTCGGTGAGGCGCGGCAGGTGCTGCGCAGCAATGCCGTATCCGGTGTCGATGACCGACAGTCGACCGCCGCTGGGATCGCTTTCCCAACGCAGCGTGATGTGACCGCCCGTCGGTGTGTAGCGCACCGCATTGCTGACCAGGTTCGAAAATGCGCTGTGCATCTCTTTCGGTGAACCGAGCACATCGTGCTGGCCGAGGAGTTCGGCGTCGATCACATGCGCGCCCTGACTCATCCCCGCGGTTTCGCGGCGCAGCGCTTCGAGCAGCGAGCGCATGCTGATCCGCTCCTGCGCTAGCTCGATGCCTGCTTCGAGACGCGACAGGGTGAGCAGATCCTCGACGATCTGGGTCATGCGGCGCGACTGGTTGCGCAATTCGTGCACGATCGTTTCGTACTCGGGGATCTGCTCGGGCTCGATCATATCGAGGTAACCATGCACCACGGTCAGCGGTGTGCGCAATTCGTGCGAGACGTTCGCGACGAAATCGCGACGTACCTGTTCCAGGCGCATCAATTGGCTGATGTCGCTGGCGACCAGCAGGAACTGATTGTCGGCATAGCGGATCAGATTGAGGCTCAAACGCAACTCGTCGTTTCCAGGTGCGGCCAGGTCGTTCAGCGGTTCAGCGCTTTGGGCGTGCAGCCATTCGGCGAAACGCGGAGCATTCATGCAATCGGTCAGGCGGCCGCCAATGTCGTGTGGGAATTTCAGACCGATCAGTGAGGTGGCGGCGCCGTTGAACCATTGGATGTGATGTTCGGGGTCGAGCACCACGACTGCATCGGGCAACGCGGCGGCGGCGTCGCGGAATGCTCGCAAGACCCTGATCAGACGCCGCTTCTCGCGAACTGCGGCGAGTTGGCGATCGCGCGCGAGATTTTGCAGCGCGTCGAAGATGCCGGAGCCGTACGCGGGTGCGATCCGAGTCCGCTCACCCAACCGGTGGCTCAGACGGTGAATCCCGATCAGGCCAATCAGCAGTGCGGCAGACACCACGATAAGGAGCACCAACGTGATCGCATTCAGCCAGATGCCAATCAGCAGCGCCACGGCTAGATCGGCGCCCAGCGACCACAACGTCACTCGCCAAGGGCGGGACAGACTCGATTTGTCGATCCTGGTCATAGTCGGAGAATTCCGAAGGACGCCCTTCAATGCAAGAATCACAGAACGATGCAGGCATTGTGATGCCAGACGATGATGCACCGAGGCATGTTCACAGGGCGAGAGCGTGCGGTGGCTCAGACGCTGGTCGAGAACCGGTAGCCTGCGCTGCGCACCGTCTGCACGAAGGCGTCGCAACCGAACGGCTCCAGTGTCTTGCGCAGGCGCCGGATATGCACATCCACGGTGCGTTCCTCGACATACACGCTGCCGCCCCAGACGTGGTCGAGCAACTGGCTGCGCGAGTAAACACGTTCGGTGTGTGTCATGAAAAAATGCAGCAATCGGTATTCGGTCGGGCCGATGTGCACCGGCTGGCCGGAGCAGACCACGCGATGGGCCGCGCTGTCGATGCGCAGATTGCCCAGTTCGATCACTCCTTCCGCGTCCTCGCCCTGGCTGCGCCGCATGACGGCGCGGATGCGGGCGAGCAGTTCGCGTGTGGAAAACGGCTTGACCACGTAATCGTCGACACCCGCGTCGAGGCCGCCGACTCGATCGGTCTCCTCGCCACGCGCGGTCAGCATGATGATCGGGATTTCTCGCGTCAGTTCGTCGCGACGCAGGCGGCGCGCAAGGTCTATCCCGCTCATGCCAGGCAACATCCAGTCGAGCAGAATCAGATCTGGCACGCGCTCGCTGATCGCGTGCTGTGCGGCGCGTGCGTCACCCGCATGCATAGGCTCCATGCCGGCCTTGCGCAGCGCAAACGCAACCATGTCGCGGATCGCGGCTTCGTCTTCGACGATCAGTATGTGTTTCTGCATGAGGTACCCATGGACCAGCGCGACAAGCGCATATGACGAATGTATTGCAGCGGAAGTATGTGACGGGCGCATGACAATGATCGCAAATCAGCATGCGAGCCGGGCGTTCGCAGCGTCGAATCAGTAGTTTTCCGCCTTGGTCAAGGCCATGGAAATATTACAGGGTCGCATCACGCCGCGCTTGGCGATGCAATCGCCCGAACCGGCATACGCCGTGGCGATCGATGTGCAGCCGGAGCTTCATGCGCGGTCATGACCGATGCGGAAGGCATCCCGACTTTCGCGACCCGTATCAAACATCTGTTGACATGCCCCTGTGGAAGCTCCGGCAGGCGTTAGGCCCCTGAATGCCGAACGGCATCGCGGCTGTCGCGGCTCCAACCAGGCGTCAAATCCGAAACGCAATCCGGGCCACCGACGCGTCCGATCAATGCCGCTCGCAGCATGAAAACGCGGGCATCAGGGAATCGGGCGGTGCATCGGTTCCGCGCTTGCGCATATTGAGCACAGCGGGGGTCAGTTGCGTGATGCGTGCGTCGATGCGGCTGCGTTGGTAGTAGGTCAGGTCCGCTTGCTTCGACAGGGCCTTGAGCTGGTTCAACGCATCCTCGGCGTGGCCGGTCAAATAGGCCGCTTCGGCATAGGCTTCGGCGGCGCGGACCTTGTCGCCGGCGAGTTGGTTGGCGCGGCCATAACTTTTCTGCAGATCCGGGTCGTCGCTGTAACGCTCGACCAGCGGGCGCAATAGCCCGAGCGCGCGCTGCGCGCTTTTGCCATCGGCCTGGGCGAGCAGCGCGTCGGCGAAGCTGAGGGTGACGGCGCGATTGCCGGGAAAGTCGCTGCTAAGTTGCTCATAGACTTTCATCGCGTCCGCCGGACTGCCCGACTGATCCTCGGCATGGGCCAGTGCAAGCCTGAGGACTGAAGAGGTCGGTTGCTGCGCGGTCAGTTTCTTCAACTCCGCGACCGCGAGTTTCGGTTCGCGTGACTGCACCAGTGCCAACGCGTAGCCGTAGCGGTTCGCGGTCGTATCGAATGTCTTGTCGTCGCGTAGATTGTCCGCATAGTAGGCGCGCATGGCGGTGGAGGAGCCGGCGCTCAGCACGCGCGCGCGTTCGCGCATGAGTTCGAAATACGGTTCACCATTATTGATGGCGTTGGCGGCCGGCGATGGCGCTGCGATTGCGGGCTTGAGCTGTGGCAGCAGGTTCGCTCCGATTTGTGCGACATCCGCGGCGGTGGTCTGGTTCTTTTTGCGTGCTTCGGCGGCCTCGCCCTCAAGTTGCGCCGCGCGCGCCTTCGCATCCGCGATCCGCTTGGTGTCGAGGGGGTGGTCGAGCAGGAACTCGGGAACGTCGACGCCGTTGACGCGCATGACCTTCTGCAAGGTCTGAAACGCACCGGCCATGGCCATCGGATCGAAGCCGGAGCGCGCAAGCGTCTGGATGCCGACGCGGTCGGCCTCGGCTTCGTCGTTGCGCGTGAAGTTGATCTGGCGTTGCTGGATTATCGACGTGCCGGTCATGACCGCGGCCATGCCGGCATCGTCGCTGCGGTGGGCGCTGGCGACGAGTACGCCGAGCATGCCGAGCATGATCGGCACCGACATCTTCTTGGTGTCCTCGAACGCGCGCAGGATATGTTGTTGCTGCACATGGGAGATTTCATGGGCAAGCACGCCGGCGAGTTCGTCCTCGGTCTGCATCGCAGTGAACAAGCCCGCATTGGCAGCGACGAAGCCGCCAGGTGCGGCGAATGCGTTGATCTGCTCGTCGCGAACGATGAAGAACGTGAACGACATGTCCGGGCGATCACTGTTGGCGACCAATCGCCACCCAAGCGAATTGATGTAGTCATTCAGCAGCGCGTCGTCGAGCACCATGTTGTAGGCGCGCATTTCCTGCAGCATCGCGGCGCCGTAGTCGTGCATGTCTTGCGGCGACATGATCGCGGCGGCGGAACTGCCGATGTCGGGCAGTTTTACCGCGGGTTCGCGCGCGCCTGCGAGGGTTGCGATGCAGGCCGCGGCGATGATGGAAAGACGGCGGGGAAATCGCATGGAATAGTCGGTCGAAATCAGGGCTTCGACCACAGTAGCGCGGCGATGTTCCCACCGCCACCGCGCGCACCGATTGGCGGGCCCATCGGATGGTGCCGATCAGGGGGCGTTCATCCGGCGCACGAAATCAGCCGGCGCGCTTGCAACCGGGCTATGCACGCAGCAATCATGGCGACATGTTCCCCAGAGGATTTACGGCAATGATCCGGGTTGAGATGTATACGACGGCAATCTGTCCGTATTGCGTAGCGGCAAAGGCGTTCCTGCAACGCAAGGGCTGGATGTCCGAGGAAATCCGCGTCGATCTGGACATCGCGCGGCGCGACGAAATGCTGGCGCGCAGCGGTGGGCGACGCAGCGTGCCGCAGATATTCGTCAATGGTGTGCACGTCGGTGGCTACGATGACCTGGTCGCGGCGGACCGTAGTGGCCGACTGACCGAACTCGTGGAGCAGCCGCAATGAACGATCGTATCGAACAGTTCACCGCGTTCCGCCAACGCATGAATGAGCGCATCCTGGCCCAGGACAATCAGGTTGTGCGCCGCTTCTTCGCGCTCGATACGCAGACCTACAAGTCCGGCGCGCTCGATCTGAAGACCAAGGAAATGCTCGGCCTGGTCGCGTCGCTGGTGCTGCGTTGCGACGATTGCATCAGCTACCACGTCGCCCAATGCGTCGAAGCGGGTGTGGGCGAGGACGAGCTGTTCGAGGTGTTCAGCGTCGGACTCGTGGTCGGCGGATCGATCGTGATTCCGCATCTGCGTCGGGGCGTCGATTTCCTCGACCAGATGCTCGGCAAGGACGAGGCGTCGCCCGCTGCCGTGACGTAATCTGAATCAACGCGGCACGCGCAGCAATTTCACGCGTGCGCCGGTGCTGCCGCGGCCAACCAGATGGTCGATGCCGATCTGATCGAAATCCGCCAGCGTCGTCGTCGCCACTGAGAGCGTGCACACGTCCGGTGTTTGCGCGCCGTGCGCGACGCGGCAATCGAGGCTGGCATCGTTCGACGTATCGGTGAGGTGAAACGTTTCCGCGTCCTGGCTGCTCGGTTCGCTGAATTCGAACACGCGCGGCGTGCCATTGTCATCCGGAATCAGAACCCACTGGCCTGTCCATGCGCTTGCTGTCGGACCGCTCGAAAAGCGCGAGCGCGCCAGGGTCAGTGCGCGCACGTCGACATCGCGGCCGGCTTCGTTGCGCACCAGATACGCATGAGCGCGGGTGGGCGAGAGGAATTCGACTTCGAGGCGCGGCCCCGGTTGTGCGATTGGCGCGTTGCCGGTCGGCGCGAAGGGTGGATCGCCATTGGCCAGTTGGACCAGTGCGATCGATGCGACCCTGCCGATTGGCTGCGCGCTGCCGAAGTACCACGTCGCTGTGCCGAGATCGTTGAAGCCGAGCCAGCCGACCGCGAGCTGGCCGTTTTGGAACTCGATGCTCGCGCCGTTGCCAGCCGCTGCAGGGCCGTTCTCGGCGCTGGCCTGAGACCACCACAAGCCATCCTCGGGCGTGGGGGCCGATGCCGGCGGATTAGTGTCGAGTAGGTGGAATGCGAGCAGGTGTTGCCCGTCGCTGCCATCCGAATACACGCGCGTCCGATACACCTGCCCGGGCAGGAGAGGCATGCCTGCACTCGCGGTCGGATCGATGCGCAGGGCGAACGGCACCTTGTCTTTGCTGTCGCACGCGAGCTGCGGAGATTTGAGTTCGATGCTCAGATCCGGGCCGTCGAGCGTCACCCGCGCGATCTCGGGCAGACAGGCGGCCTCAGCTGTTCCATACAACCCGATTTGCGGCGCCGCGAGTGCGTTCGCACGAATCAGGCGGATGTGGACTTCCGGCGCAGCGGCATGGGCACTGGCACAGCCCATTACCGCGCAGACGCACGCCGCACGCAGCATGGCGAGTGCGCGTTTTCTTGTATGAGATTGCAACATTCGCGGATAATGCACGCCGGGTTGGTCCGCGGGCAAGTCGGGCGCGCGAAAACCCTTGTCGCGCAACGCTTTTTTAACCTGATGACGGGCGTCTCTTCGTTCCCTGTCGCAGGCCCAGGGCGCGCTGGCTCTGCCCGCGCCGTTCATCCATCGTCCGATTGGCGATCCCCATTTTCCGCGCGCCCCGCAGGGTTGCGCAACACGGAGTTTGTTCGATGAGCAAGACCATAGCGGTGATCCGCGGTGACGGTATCGGGCCAGAGATCATGGATGCGACCTTGCGCGTCCTCGATACGCTCAAACTCGGTTTCCAGTACGACTTTGTGGAAGCCGGGCTCGCGGCGCTGGAGAAATGCGGTGAGTTGCTGCCGCATGCGACGCTGGATGCGATCGCCCGCCACAAGATCGCGCTGAAAAGCCCGCTGACGACACCGGTGGGCGAGGGCTTCAGCTCGATCAACGTGGTGTTGCGCAAGCATTTCGATTTGTACGCGAACGTGCGCCCGGCGATATCGTTTCCGAATACGCGATCACGTTTTCCGGAAAGCGTCGACCTGATTACCGTACGCGAGAACACCGAGGGCGCCTACATCGGCGAAGGCCAGTATGTCTCCGACGATGGCGCGACCGCCACGCTGACCCAGAAGATCACCCGGCGCGGTTCCGAGCGCATAGTGCGCTATGCGTTCGAGTTGGCGCGGCGTTGCGGGAGGAAGAAAGTCAGCATTGTGCACAAAGCGAATATCCTGAAGTCAACTTCGGGTTTGTTCCTGAAAGTCGCGCGCGAGGTCGCTGCGCAATATCCGGACATAGCGTGCAACGAATTGATCGTCGACAACTGCTGTATGCAACTGGTCATGCGCCCCGAACAGTTCGACGTCATCGTGACCACGAACCTGTTTGGCGACATCATTTCCGATCTGTGCGCGGGTCTCGTCGGCGGCCTTGGTTTGGCGCCCGGCGCGAACATCGGCGCCGATGTCGCGATCTTCGAGGCGGTGCACGGCTCGGCGCCGGATATCGCGGGCAAGGGCATCGCGAACCCGTGTGCGTTGTTGCTCGGTGCGGCGCAGATGCTCGACTATCTTGAATTGCCGAACGAAGCGACGCGCTTGCGCAAGGCGATCCGAGACACGCTGACGGCGCGCGATCGGGTCACACCGGATCTGGGTGGCAACGGCAGCACGCAGTCGTTTGCCGACGCGATCATCATCCGGCTGTAACGAACCGCTTCAATTGCGTGCGCCGAGATGATCGAGCACGCGCAGCGCGCCCTTGCCCGGGCGATAACCGACGCGAAGGGCCGCATGCACGAAGCCGATCGCATCCTCGACGGCGGTTTCCAGCGATTTCCCGTGTGCCATTCCGGCCGCGATCGCCGATGACAGCGAACAGCCGGTGCCGTGGCTCTCCCCGGGAATGCGCCGCTGATGGAACCAGTGCTCCCCGCTTCCGGTGAGCAGCAGGTCCGAGATTTGGTTGCCAGCAAGGTGTCCACCCTTGAGCAACACTGCGCGAGGTCCGCGTGCAAGCAGTGCCGTTGCGGCCGCATGCATGTCGGCGGTGGTCTCGATCGTGCGATCGAGTAGACGCTCTGCTTCGGGAAGGTTTGGCGTGAGCAGGTCCGCGCGCGTGACCAAGTGTTTCAGCAGTGCGCCGGCGAGATCCGATTTCGCCAGCTGCGCACCGGTGGTCGCGACCAACACCGGATCGAGAATCACCGGAATGCGTGGATAGCGCACAAGTACGCTGGCGACCTCGCGTGCGAGGCTGGGCGTCGCGAGCATGCCGATTTTGATCGCGCCGACCCGGAAGTCCGTCAAAACGGCGTCGAGCTGCGCGCGCAACGTCGCCCGCGGCATCGTATGGGTGGCAGTTACCCCGCACGTGTTTTGTGCGGTCACCGCCGTAATGGCGCAGACCCCATGAATGGCGAACGCGGCGAACGTGCGCAGATCGGCCTGGATGCCCGCGCCGCCACCGGAGTCGGAACCGGCGATGGTCAAGGCGATATCGGGAGTGTGTCGTTTCATGCGGTGTGTTGCCGTTTTACAACATGGAAAGGTGCCTGAATTGCATCATGAAAGCATTGAAAAACAAGGGGAATGACAGCCGTGTGGAGGTTGCGTGTAGTTCGAATGAAGATGGCGCTTGACACCTGTTGTGTTTTCGCCAATGATTCGAGACGAATTACACCACAATGTTTCCATCACCGCAGCTAAGGGCTATGCAGCGGGCAACAGCAACCGCAGGGAGATGGATGGGAGCGCTAAGCGCAGGGCTGGCGCTCCCATTTTCTTTTTTGGCACATGCCTCGTCTTTCGATGGCGCGCATGGTGTCCCCATTTCCGCGACCCCCTACCATATCGAAGCTGCCGCAGACGAATCAGTTCTGTCGCGTTGGCACGACTACGCTTTGTCGAGCATTACCCCCCAGTTTTCATGGGCCGTGCGGCCCGCGTCCTACGGCGCGCCGCGGGTACTCGACAACTATTCCGGTAATGTCGAAAAAACTCCGTTGTTCGAGGCGCGCAACGCCATGGCGACGCATCTAGGCATTTCGATCGCAACGGGCACGGTGTCCGATACTCCCAGCGTACTGCCGAACCAGCCCGAGCATTTGGTCGATCTGCCGCAGCCTGGGTTGCAGCGTACGGTGATCGCACCGACGCTGGCGCGTGACTGGGGCGATCGCGGCAGCATCCGCTTGACGGGTGTACTTGCGTACCAGCGTTTTGCGAGCATCGGCCTCGGCACGACGGTCGCCGACGCATGGGCGCCGCCGCCGCCGCGCTTCGGTGAGAGTTCCTATGGCGCTGGCGCACGCGTCGACGTGAGCAGTGCGTTAGGTGATGGATTGCGTTGGAATCTCGGTTATCAATCACGGGTCGGCATGGGCGCATTCGCGAACTATCGCGGTGTGTTCGCTGATCCGGGTGATTTCGATATTCCGGCGAGTGCGACGGCAAGTGTCAGCTACGCGTTGACGCCGCAATTCGCTATGGATATCGGCGTTCAGCGCGTGATGTACAGCGCGATCACGCCATTCACCAGCGCCAACCTGCCCACGCGCTTCCTTGCGCTGCTTGGCGATGGATCCAGTCCGGTGTTTGCATGGCGTGATCTGAATGTCTACAGCGTCGGTTGGACCTTGCGCGATGCCGGCATCGGCAACGTGATGCTGCGTTACACGACGCGCCAGCAACCGATTCCGACCTCGTCATTGCTTGCGAACGCGCTGGCGTCGGCGACCGCGAACGACATGATTTCGCTCGGCTGGTCGCGTGCGTTCGGTGTGCGCTCGAATCTGACCTTTCTTGCCAGCTATGCAACGTCGCCGTACTACTTGCTGATGCCGAGCTATCTCGCGCGCAGCGACGGCACGGCCAGCCAGTTCGAGTTCGAAGCGTTGTGGTCGGTACGCTTCTGAGATCTGGCTTAACCTGATTCACTACCGCTGTCGTGGTTTCCTCCGAAGCGTGCAAAATCATTCTGCAGCACGGCAAGCGCCACGGTCACGCGCTTGCGGGATTCCGGTGGCGGCTGCGGCGCTCTAGTCAAACTCCATGTGGCTGGCCGATCATGTGGGCGCACATTTGTGGGAGCGGAACGCGCGATGCTGTTGCCTTTGCGCTTCAAAAGCCATCGCGGCTTCCGCCGTTCCCACCACAGTGGCGCTCAACAGCGCGCCTCCGAAGGCGCGGTCCGCCGCCTGCAAAAAGCAGGAGTATTGGCCGGTGACCCCAGCCGCGCGCCCCTTGAGACCTACAGTTTCTCCGAAGCGTAATCGGCCAGTCGCGAGCGCTCGCCGCGACGCAGCGTGATGTGCGCGCTGTGCTGCCAACCCTTGAAGCGGTCGACGGCGTAAGTCAGGCCTGATGTCGTTTCGGTCAGATACGGCGTATCGATCTGTTCGACGTTGCCGAGGCAGACCATCTTGCTGCCCGGGCCGGCGCGCGTGATCAGCGTCTTCATCTGTTTCGGGGTCAGGTTCTGTGCCTCGTCGACGATGACGTAGCGCGCGAGGAACGTGCGCCCGCGCATGAAGTTCATTGCGCGGATCTTGATCCGTGAGGCGAGCAGGTCGTTGGTCGCAGCACGGCCCCAGGCACCGCCTTCCTGCGGATTGGTCAGCACTTCGAGGTTGTCGGTCAACGCGCCCATCCACGGCGTCATTTTCTCTTCCTCGGTGCCGGGCAGGAAGCCGATGTCCTCGCCTACCGATACGGTCGCGCGGGTCATGATGATCTCGCGGTAGCGCTGCTGATCCATGACCTGCGCAAGACCGGCCGCGAGTGCCAGCAGAGTCTTGCCGGTGCCGGCCGTGCCGAGCAGGGTGACGAAATCCACTTCCGGGTCCATTAGCGCGTTCAATGCGAAATTCTGCTCGCGGTTGCGTGCGGCCACGCCCCATACGGTGTGCGAACCGTTGCGATAGTCGTCGACGATCTGCAGTGTTGCCTTGGTGCCCTCGACGTGTACGACGCGCATTTCCACTTCATCCTCGCCAGGCAGGTACACGCTCTGGTTCGGATACCACTCTTCGTCCTTGCGTCGTTTCACCTCGTAGAACGTGCGACCGCGCTCTGACCATGAGCGCAGGCCGGAATGACGTTGCCAGAAGTCTGCCGACAGCTCGGTGACGCCGGTGTAGAGCAGGCTGAAATCATCGAGTGCCCTGTCGTTCTCGTAGTCCTCGGCGGTTATCCCGTTGATCGTGGCCTTGATGCGCAGGTTGATGTCCTTGGACACCAGAACCACCGATTCCTTCGGTCGCTGTTCGCGCAGGACAATGATCGACGCCAGAATCAAGTTGTCCGGCATCGTGTGTCGGACGGACTTGTCCATGGCCGGCTGAGCGCTGGTCTGGAAGTAAAGACGGCCGACGTTCTGGCGACGTTTGAGTTGCACGCTTTTCGGAAGGCGCAGATCGAGTCCCTCCTCGATGTGCCGGCCGTTGCTGGCGACGATCAGTTCGTTGATGAAGCGACTGACCTGGCGCGCGTTGCGCGAGGTTTCAGACATGCCCTTTTTGGCAGCGTCGAGTTCTTCCAGCACCGTCATCGGAATGAAGACATCGTGTTCCTCGAAGCGGAACAGCGAAGTCGGATCGTGCATCAGCACATTGGTGTCGAGTACGTAGACGCGTTTGCCTCGGGTCATGCGGGGCTCTCGGAAAGAGGGAAGGCGGGATGTGCGCCGTATACCGCGCGAAGCGCGGGCCGATACTCGGTAAATACAATGACGATCATGCGGCAGCCAACCGTTCGAGCACGGCGGCCGCATGGCCGGGCACCTTCACGGCGCGCCACTCGGCGATCAGGATGCCATCGGCATCGATCAGGAACGTGCTGCGAATCACGCCGAAATAGCGCTTGCCGTACAACATCTTTTCGCCGAGGACGTCGAACGCACGACACCAGGTTTCGTCGACATCGGACACCAGCGCGAACGGCAAGGCCTGTTTGGTGCGGAACTTGCCGTGCGAAGCAACCGAATCGCGCGAGACGCCGACGATTTCGCAATCGAGCGCGCGGAATTGCGCATGCAGGTCGCGGAAGTCCTGCGCTTCACGCGTGCAGCCTTGGGTGGCGTCCTTCGGGTAGAAATAGACCACGACCGATTGCCCGCGCAGATCGGCAAGCGCCAGTGTGGCGCCGTCCTCGAGCGGACCTTGGAGTGAGGGCACTTTCCTGCCCACGGCGACGGACATCAGAATTTCATCGGATCCATGATGGCATCAAGGTTGAGACTGTCGCAGAACTCGAGAAAATCGTCGCGCAGGGCCGCGATATGCGTGGTGGTCGGAATTCCGATCGTGATCTGCGCGGAAAACATGTCGGCGCCGGTCTGCATCGCGCGATAGCGCGTCGAATGCAGTTGCTCGATCGTGATGGTCTGCTGGGCAAAAAATTCCGCAAGCTGGAACAGGACGCCGGGTTTGTCGGCGGCAACGACCTCGATCACGTAAGGCAGCAGGTTCGGCTGTTGCTCCTTTGCACCAGTGCGGAAATGAGTGAGGCGAAGTTCGCCATCGCGATCGAGGCGGGCGAGCGCGTTCTCGAGCTTCGCGATCGCGTCCCACGCGCCTTGTGCCAGCGCGAGCACGCTGACTTCGTTGCCGAGTGTCGACACCCGGCCCTCGGCAAGATTGCAGCCGCATTCGGAAATGCGTTTGCTGATCGCGACAAGCGGCGATTTCCCGGCCGCGCAAAATGCGCTGATCAGCAGGTAGTTCTCGTTCGAGGTAGGACGCACCACGTCGTCGCTAACGGCCTGCTTGCCTGCTTGCTTGACCATTCCATCGCCTCGTGGAGATCCGACACCGGCATTGGTGTGCGTCGATCCAGAATACTTGCGACTCCCGAGGGTCGCAAGGGAAGTTCTACGCGACCTGCCGCGTGGCGCGAGGGCTGTCGATGGACTTGCCCGGAACTTCCCAAGTACGATCTTGTGCCCCAAGCACATGCTGGAATCCGCCGTGAACCTGTCAGGTAGTCTCTGCGCATTGGCGACGCCCTTGCGCTCGCGCGACGATGCGCTTGATCTCGAAGCGTTTGGTCGCCTGGTCGATTACCAGCTCGCTGGCGGCACGCGCGCGCTCGTCGTGGCGGGTTCGACCGGCGAGGCGGCAGCGCTCGACGACGTTGAATACTCGGCACTGCTTGAATTTGCCGTGAAACGCATTGCCGGTCGCGTGCCTGTGCTTGCCGGCAGCGGTTTGTCGGCTACGCGCAAGACAGTTGCGCAAACCGCGCGCGCTCGCGATGCCGGCGTCGATGCGGCGCTGGTGGTCGCGCCGGCCTACGTGCGCCCGACTCAGGAGGGGATGTACCGGCATTTCTGTGAAGTCGCCGATCGCGGCGGCCTTCCTGTCGTCCTCTACAACGTGCCCTCGCGTACCGGATGCGATTTGCTGCCGGACACGGTCGCACGCTTGGCTGGTCACGGAAATATCATCGGGATCAAGGAAGCGTTGCCGGATGCGGACCGGATGAGCGCGTTGCTCGCCCTCAAGAGTGCGACATTCAGCGTGCTGTCCGGCGACGACCCCTCCGCTGCCCGTGCGATGCTGGCCGGTGCCGATGGTGTCGTTTCGGTCGCGGCCAATGTTGCCCCGGCGATGTTCAGCGCGTTGTGTGCGGCGTGTGCATGCGCCGATGCCGCGCTGGCGCAGGCGCTCGATCAACAGCTGCGCCCGCTCTATACGGCGCTGGCCACGGAGCCCAATCCGATCCCGGTGAAGTGGTGTCTTTCCGAAATGGGCTTTGGCGAAGCGCACCTGCGCCTGCCGCTCCTGCCGCTGTCCGCTACGCACCACGCCGCAGCCATTGATGTGCTAGCGCGTCTCGGCTTGGTCGAGACGTTGCCTGCAGTCGGGTAAACTATCCGAACGACTCCCCTGCGGATGTACTCTGTGAAACGGAACCTTATTGTGCTGCCGGCCGCCCTCATCGGCGCTTCCCTGCTCGGTGGCTGCGGATTCATGCATCGCCACTTCGATCACAAGACGCCAGCCTACGCAAACGCGGTCGAGGCGCGACCGCTCGAAGTACCGCCCGACCTGGATGCACCGAACCATAGTGGCGCACTGGTCGTTCCGCCTCCAAGCGCGGCATCGACCAATAGCACCAGCCAATTTGTCTCCGCAGCTCCCGCGACGGGCGCCCCGGGCACGGCGCCACCGGCCGCCGTGCTGGCGCCGGGCGTCGCACTCGGCGGCGATAGCCTGCATGTCACCGACACGCTGGAGAGCACCTGGTCACGGGTCGGCTTGGCTCTGGAGAGATCCGGCGCGGCGGCCATCCTGAGCCGCGACGAATCAGCGCGCACGTACGCGGTGGAAACGACTGGACAGACGACGACCAAGCCGGGTTGGCTGAAGCGGGTGGTTACGTTCGGTCATGCCGGAACCAAAACGACCGCAAAAGTGCAGTTGGTCGTGCGCGTGACGTCGAACGCGGCCAATGCCAGCACGGTCAGTGTCGAAGGCGCAGACAGCGAGGCGTCGAGGAATGCAGCACAGGCGTTGCTGACGACCCTGCGCGAACGTCTGTCCTGACCCACTTCCGCCCCGGTCGGACGGCATGGACCGGGGCAGTGCTGGACCCGACGGGGCAATTGGGGAGCGGCTGCAGCCGCGATGTTCCGCATCGCAAGTGCGGCGGGCTCACACCGCCTGCTGACGCAAACGGGATCAGCGTTCCAGGAGGGGCAGCTTGCCGCTCTTGCCGTCCCATTCTTTTGCATCGTCAGGGGCGTCCTTGCGTTCAGTCAGCACCGGCCATGCCTTGGCCAGTTCTGCGTTGAGCGCAATGAAGCTTTCCTGGCCACCCGGCACATCGTCTTCGGGAAAGATCGCGACCGCCGGACACTCCGGCTCGCACAGCGTGCAGTCGATGCACTCTTCCGGATCGATCACCAGGAAATTCGGGCCTTCGTGGAAGCAATCGACCGGACACACCTCGACGCAGTCGGTGTACTTGCACTTGATGCAATTTTCGGTAACGACGAAGGGCATGGACGGTTCGCAATGCGAGCTCGGACGGCATGGGCGCTGCCCGAAGCAGTAGCTGTCATTTGGAAACGGCGGCCCCGGATAGCGGGCGTTTGATTCTCGCAGCCGCGGACGACCGCGCAAACAACGAAATGGTGCTCCCTACGAGAATCGAACTCGTGTTTTCGCCTTGAGAGGGCAACGTCCTGGACCGCTAGACGAAGGGAGCACAAGTTTGGAATTGTCTGATCGCGTATTATAACGAATTGATAACGTGCGGCAATCCACGGAGTAATTGTAGCGGATGAATTCGGAACCACTCGTACATGACATCCCGGCCGACAGGTCGTTCCGCATCATCGCCCGTGCCCAGCACTCGATCTCGCGAAAGAATATCTCTCCGGGGGCACTGCGTGTGCTGTATCGACTGCATGAAGCAGGCTTTCAGGCTTTCCTGGTCGGGGGCGCCGTGCGCGATCTGCTGCTCGGCGGCAAGCCCAAGGATTACGACGTGGCCACCGCCGCGACGCCGGAGGAAGTGCGTGCGATCTTCCGCCGCTCGCGCATCATCGGCCGCCGCTTTCGCCTCGTGCACGTGATGTGCGGCGCGGAGACAGTGGAAGTCTCGACTTTCCGCGGCGTCGCCGGCGCCGAGGCGGAGGAAGATGGCGATCACAAAACCGACGAGCACGGGCGCATCCTGCGCGACAACGTGTTCGGCAGCATGGAAGACGACGCGCGCCGGCGCGACTTCACCGTCAACGCGATGTTCTACGATCCAGTGCGCGAGGAAGTCATCGATTATCACCAGGGTCTCGCCGATATCAAGG
>JBDTWV010000005.1:0-20814 GCA_040006495.1 Dokdonella sp. | reverse complement strand
CACTTCGTCATAAAAGCGCGCGTGGTCGAACCAGTGCAGTGCCTGTGCCACGGTGACGAGATCGGCGCTGGCATCGGCGAGCGAGCACTGCTCGGCCGGTTCGACCTGATAGGTGATGTTTGGGCGCGCCTCGGCATTGGCGATCTGCGGCGCGCTCGGGTCGGTCGAGTAGACCTGTGCGAAATGCGCAGCCAAGGCGACGCTGGCCTGGCCGTTGCCACACCCGGCATCCCACGCAAACGAACACGCCGGCGTCTGTGTCCCCAGCCAGTCGAACAGCGCTTCGGGATAGGTCGGTCGTGCCTGATGATACGCGCCGGCATGCCCGGAGAAATGGTCCTTGAAGTTCATCGCGACTCTCCCGTTTCGCATCAATGTGCCGCCCGCTTTTCCGTCTCTCGGTGGAGAGGGAACTGTTTCAACGCATCTCAAGTTGCATTGATGACGCGCCGCGCGCCAAGTGCCAGTCCAGCCAGCGCGTACTCACCGACCTGGATGCGGATCAGGCGCAGCGTTGGCAGGCCGACCGCCGCGGTCATGCGCCGGACTTGGCGATTGCGGCCCTCGCGAATGGTCAGTTGCAGCCATGCATCGGCCACGCTCTTTCGGAAGCGAACCGGCGGCTCACGTGGCCACAACCAGGCTGGCGCGACAGCCAGAACCTCGGCCTCGGCCGGCAGGGTCAGTCCATCGTTGAGCATCACGCCATGGCGCAAAGCGGCCAGTTCCTCGTCGCCGGGAATGCCCTCAACCTGAGCGAGATAGGTTTTCGCCTGCTTGTGGCGTGGATCGGTCAGCTGGTGTGCGAGTGCCCCGTCATCGGTCAGCAGCAGCAGGCCTTCGGAGTCGAAATCCAGCCGTCCAGCCGGATAGACGTCTTTGTCGCGGATGAACTCCGCAAGCGTGCGGCGTGGCGGTACGCTGCGATCGGTGAATTGGCAGAGCACGCCGTAAGGCTTGTTGAGGAGGATCAACATGCGACGCGGAAATCGCCGGTTCGCGCTGGTCGAAACGGGCGCCCCAGCGGGACGCCCGTTTGCCGATTCGAGCTTAGTGCTGTTCGGGGTTCTGCTGGAAGATCTGGTCGCCCTGCGGTTTCTCGAACTTCAGGGTCATACGGTCCGATTCACCGATCGCGACGTACTTGTCCTTGTCCTGATCGCCGAGGGTCAAGGTCGGCGGCAGCGTCCAGACGCCCTTCGCGTAATCCTTTGTATCTTTCGGATTGGCGTTGATCTCGCTCTGCGCAACCAGCTTGAAACCCGCATCGGTCGCAAGCTTGACCACGTAGTCTTGCGGGAGGTAGCCGGACTGCTTGATCTTGTCCAGATTGGCGTCGGCCGCCGCGCGGTGATCGACGACACCCAGCGTGCCGCCGGGCTTGAGCACGTCGAAGAACGCCTTGAACATCAGCGGCGCGGAATCGGCCATGACCCAGTTGTGCACGTTGCGGAACGTCACCACGTCATCGGCGGAACCCGGTGCACCGAACGAGGGCGCCTTTGAATCGAATTCGACCGTCTTCGCGTCGCCATATTCGTTGGCGTCGGCCTCGAACATCTTCTGCAACGCACTCTTGTCCTGCGCGGCCTCGCCTTCGGGCTTCTTCGGCGTGGCGACGGCCGCGATGTAGGTGCCGCTGCCCTTCATCAGCGGTGCAAGAATCTGCGCATACCAGCCGCCACCGGGGGTGATTTCAATCAGCGTGTCGCCGGGCTTGACGCCGAAGAATTCGAGCGTCTGTTTCGGATGACGGGATGGGTCGCGCGCCTTGTTCGCATCCGAGCGCCAGCTGCCGGCGAGCACCTGGTCGATCTTCGCGGCAAACAGGTTCTGTGCACTCTGCGGCGGAGGCGGCGTGGCGGGCTGGTCGGCGGGAGCCGGCGTGCTTGGAACGGCAGCGGATGGCGCCGGAGATTCAGGCGAACCGCAAGCGGCAAGCGCCAATGCGAACGGCAACAAACAGGCGAGCTTTTTCATCGCTTTAATCCTCGAAAGGTACGCGTAATGCGGCCTGCGAGCCTAGCACAGTGCACCGCGACGCGGCATTTCCGAACCATACGTGAATGCGGCTGGGACAGGCTCACAACGCGTTCATGCGCTGACTCGCAGAGTGGAAAACACCCAAGAGCAAGAAAGCCACAGATTTCCCCACGACAACGAGAGGTAACTACCATGCTGCATTACGCCATCGTCTTTCTGGTCATCGCCTTGATCGCCGCCGTGCTCGGATTCGGCGGTCTCGCGGGCTCGGCCATGGGTATCGCCAAGATCCTGTTCGTGGTGTTCCTGATCCTCGCTGTCGTGTCGTTTGTCATGGGTCGCCGCGGTCCGCGCATCTGACGCTTTTCTCTGATGCACAACAAAAAGGCTGCCTTTTAGGCAGCCTTTTCGTATCCCGCGCAGCGGAAAATAATCAGCCGTCGAAGCCGTTGACGAAAATCTTGTCGATCGGATTCGAAGGCGTCGCCATGATCAGCGACGTGCGATAGGTGTTCAGGCCGACCCGGAGCACGATTGAACCATCCGCACCGATCCAGCTATCGCCGCCACCGCTATAGGATGCCGCTCCACTCGGCACCTGGTAGCTGATGACTGAACTGTGCGCGATGCCGCTGGCGGTCGGTACGAAAACCGTCTGGCCAATTCTCAGGATGCTCCGCTGGGTGCCATCCTTCTTCAGCAGCCAAACGGCGTACTCGGCCCCGGGCTGGGTGCTGCTTCGACGATGATGTCGCCGTTGGCGAGCACGGAATTTCCGGAGAAGGCGTCCCACATGTGACTTGTCTCTGGTCCGTACTGGACCAGTCCGATCAGCGCGACGACCTCGCCGCCACCTATGGCAGTGAAGTGTGGCTAGCGGAACAGACGCGCACGCAGGGGCAACCTGCCTACAAGTTCCGCGTCGACAGCGATCGGCTGCGCGCGCTCAAACGCGAGGTCAGCTTGTCGCGGGTGCTGCGCGGAGGTGTCGACGAGCACGGGATGTTTGTTTACACCGTAGAGGTCGATTCGCAGCGCCGAGTCGCGCTGCGCCTGGCGCCAGTCGCGCCGTTCGAAATGCCGCTGCGCACGCCGCGTGACGTCGGCGAAGCGACCGTTGTAGTCGAGGAACGCGCCCTTATCGCCGGCAATTGTTCCTGCATTGCCGGCATACCGTCCATCCATGGACATAGTGAAGAAGGCCACCCCAGGGGGCGGCCTTAAGGATCATCCTTGCAACGCCAAGCATGCGGCGTCGATCACATCGCCGCGATCAGCGCGTCGCCAAACTCCGAGCACTTCACTTCAGTCGCCCCTTCCATCAGTCGGGCGAAGTCGTAGGTCACGCGCTTGCCGGCGATCGCCTTGTCCATCGCCGCGATGATCACGTCGGCGGCTTCGGTCCACCCCATGTAACGCAGCATCATTTCGCCGGAGAGGATTTCCGAACCCGGATTGACCTTGTCGAGGTTCGCGTACTTTGGCGCGGTGCCATGGGTCGCCTCGAACACCGCGTGGCCAGTCACGTAGTTGATGTTTCCGCCCGGCGCGATGCCGATGCCGCCGACTTCCGCTGCGAGCGCGTCGGACAGGTAATCGCCGTTGAGATTCAGGGTAGCGACCACGTCGTACTCGGCCGGGCGCAACAGGATCTGCTGCAGGAACGCATCGGCGATGACGTCCTTGACGATGATCGCCTTGCCGGTCTTCGGGTTCTTGAAGCTCATCCACGGACCGCCATCGAGCTCGGTCGCACCGAACTCGCTCTGCGCCAGCGCATAACCCCAGTCGCGGAACGCGCCTTCGGTGAACTTCATGATGTTGCCCTTGTGCACCAGGGTCACCGAGGAGCGGTCATTTTCGACAGCGAACTGCAGCGCCGCGCGCACCAGACGCTCGGTACCGTCCTTCGAGACCGGCTTGATGCCGAAGCCCGAGGTATCCGGGAAACGCACCTTCTTGTAGCGGTCCGGGAAATGCTCCTTCAGGAGCGCCGCGAACTTCTTCGCATCATCGGTGCCTTCCTGGAATTCGATCCCGGCGTAGATGTCTTCGGTGTTCTCGCGGAAGATCGTCATGTTGACTTTCGACGGATCCTTGACCGGCGAGGGCACGCCCTTGAACCAGCGCACCGGACGCAGGCAGGTGTACAGATCAAGCATCTGGCGCAGCGCGACGTTGAGCGAGCGGATCCCGCCGCCGACCGGCGTGGTCAGCGGGCCCTTGATCGAGACCAGGTATTCGCGACACGCCGCGACCGTTTCGTCGGGCAGCCAGTTGCCGACAGCGTTGAATGCCTTCTCGCCGGCGAGTACTTCCATCCAGTGGATCTTGCGCTGGCCACCATAGGCCTTGGCCACGGCCGCGTCGAGCACGCGCACGCTGGCGCGCCAGATGTCCGGGCCGGTGCCGTCACCTTCGATGAAGGGGATGATTGGATTGTGCGGCACGTTGAGGATGCCGTTCGTGATGGTGATCTTGGCGCCACCAGCGGGCGGCGTGAGGGACGATTCCGTCATTGATTTCTCCACGATGATACGAGATCGCAACCGAACCACTCGGCGCGCGACGATGGGGCAACTCGCCATTGTCGCGCGTTCAAGGCAGTGTGTGAAACCGTGTGTCGCGGGAGCGCCCCCGGCATCGCCCCGATCGTACCGGTCGGCGCGCGCTACGACGCGGGACACGCCGCGTGTGGACCGTGGTACCGTTGCCGCAAGCCGCCATCCGCGCAGCGATACATGGCCCGGATGACGTCCGATCTGGTCTGGTGAGTGAGGCAATCATGCGCATCGGTATTGTGGTCGATTCGGCTTGTGACCTTCCTGGCGACTATCTGCGCAAGCACGGCATCACCATTTTGCCGATCACGCTGCACATCGATGACGACGTCCTGGTCGACGATCGCGACGAGGACAGCACGCGCCGCTTCCTGGACGAAAACATTGGCGCGCGCGCCCACTCGGCGGAAACCGAGGCATTCACGGTGGAGCAGATCCGCGACTTGTTTCTTGAACGCCTGGTCATCGACTACGACTGCGTGTTCTGCCTGACCATCATCAGCACGCGCAGTCCAATCTACGCCAACGCCAGTCAGGCGAGCTTCGCAATCCTCAAGGACTATCGGCCGATTCGGCGCAACGCGAACGTTCCCGGTCCGTTCCTGATGCGGGTAATCGACACCGGCAACCTGTTTGCGGCGCAGGGCGTGAGTGCAGTCGAAGCGGTGCGCCTGCGCGAGGCCGGAGAAAGCCCGGGCCGCATTCGCGAGCGCCTCGAAACCATCGCGCACGCCACCTATGGATATCTGCTGCCGCGCGATCTCCATTACATGCGCGCGCGCACGCAGAAGCGCGGCGACCGCAGCGTCAGTTGGTTCGCAGCGACCTTGGGTACCGCGCTCGACCTCAAGCCATTGTTGCGCGCGCATCGTGGCGAAACCGGGCCGGTGGCCAAGGTGCGCGGGTTCGAGCATGGCGCACAAACCCTGTTCGACTACGCGAGAAAGCGTGTTCGCGCCGGCCTGCTGACGCCGACGATGTGCGTCAGCTATGGCGGCGATCTCGCAGAACTCGACGCACTGCCCGGGTATGCCTCCTTGAAGGCGACCTGCGCCGACCAGGCGGTGGAATTGTTCGAAAGTCCGATGAGCATGACCGGCATGGTCAACATCGGCACGGGTGCGCTCGCGCTCGGATTTGCCGCTGCCGACCACGCGTTCGAAGCCTGAGCGGTTACGCGCAGGGGCCCGGCATGCGCGGGCGCATCGGGCCCGCAACGTGGCGCTGCGCGTTCCCTATCAGGGATCCGCTACGGCTTCAGCGCAGGGAAATCGACGATCGACCAAGTCAAGGGCAGTTCGTTGTGGTGCTGGACCGGGTGTGACGCTCGCACGATCCGCTCGGCTTTCTCGTCGAATCGCCCGATCAGGTCGAACCGTTCCAAACGAAACGGGATGCCTTCAGACAAAGCGAAATTGCGCGTGTCCATCAACTGGAAATGCAAATGCGCGAATGTCGAGCTGCCATTGTTGCCGAGTGCCGCGATGACTTGCCCGGCGCGTACCTTGTCGCCGACCTTTACCTTGATGCTGTCTGCTTTCAGGTGGCCATAGAACGCAAATGCACCATCACCGAGATCGAGCACGATGTGATTGCCGCCGGCGTCGGGCAGGGTCGGCATCGGCAGCGGCGCTTCCGGGACCAGGTCGGCGAAGCGCGACAACACGTCGATCACGGTCGCTTCGGCGACCGCCAGAACGGGTTCGCCGAAACCGTAGTAGTCGGCATTGACCTTGCCCTCGCCACGATGGACTTCGCCGTCCTTGTCGAAGCGCGCGAAGTCGATCGCGAAGCGCTCGGGAAGGCGCAACCGCCCATCCACCGAACGCTGCCCCCGACGATGATGGTTGGCCGCGTCGCAGCAACCCTCCAGAACTCCCCAGTTAGATCCTGCCAAGGGCGCACTGACGCGCCGCGACGGCGTTGGGTCGACCCGCGTCACCAGCAGTGGTGCTGGATTGGCGGCCGTCACTTCGCCCTCCACACTCAGGCGTGCGAGCAACTCGGCCGGGACGGCGGCATTCGCGGCCAGCACCACGTCGATCCACACGGTTACGACGGCCCCGGGCGCGATATGCGTGGTTTTGGCCATCGGGTCGCCGAGCGGACTCATGTGCGCAGTCAGCGAGTCTCCGTGGTATTGAAGCAGTGATCCAGCGCTCGAGCTCACGTCGACGGCAGCTATGGTGATCGGGCTCTTGCCGGTATTCGTGGCCAGGATTTCGTACGTCAGGTGGGTGCGGCCGTCGCTGGCAGAAACCGCCTGCGGAATTTTGGGTACCTGCAGGCTGAGTGGAAACAGCGACAGGGCTGTACTCGATGTCGGCACCGCATCAGCCTTGCCAGGGTTCGCCGCGGCGACATCCCAGTGCGCGGCAAACAAACCGAGCAGCAGCACCGCCCCCAAAACGGACAGTCGTTCAATGGACGTCGGTTGGCGCATAGCTCTCCCTCAGGTTGGCAGCGGCGCATTCGCCCGGAAAGTATTGCATGCACCAGATTCGCCGACAGCCGCCTCGAATTCTCGCTAACCATCCGCCGAAGTGCCGTGCGGCGGCCAACAAAAAAGGCGCGGATCTCTCCGCGCCTCTTCATTCAATGGTCAGAACGTCTCCCGCGCCTTGGGTCATGCACGGCTTGCCGGGACGCGCTCGACCTCAACTCACTTGACGCTGAATTCCTTGGTCGCGACCGACGTGCCGTTGAGCGAGATTTCCACCTTGTAATTGCCGACCGGCCAGCCATCCGGCTTGCTGATATGGAACGCGGTGACCGCGTCGCCGCTCGGGGCGATGGTCTGGCTCGACTCGTTGACGGTCTGGCCATCCTGATAGGTGAACTTCGCGTCGAGTACGGCGCTCGGTGCCATGCCGCTGGTCGACACCGCGGCGTAGATCGTGTCCTTCGGTGTGAACGTCGTCGTCGCTGCTGTCACTTTCTGATCCGGACCGACCGCACTACCAAGGTCGACCGAGCTGACGGTGACCGGCGCTGCAGCAGGCGGCGGTGTCACAGCAGCCGGTGCGGGTGCCTCGACCGGCGCGGCAGTCGGCGGTGGCGCGGCTTCTTCCTTCTTGCCGCACGCGCTGAGCGCGAGTGCACCGGCGATGGCAACGGCCAAGGTGAGGGTCTTGCTGATGGATGGTTTCTTCATTGTGTATTCTCCTTGTTAACTCAGGCGTTGGACGCGGGATTCGCGGGTAGTTTCAGGATCTGGCCAGGCTGAATCCGGTCTGGATTGTCGAGCAGATCGCGATTCGCGTTGAAGATGTCGTGCCACCGATTGGCATCGCCATAAACATGCTTGGCGATCTTGGAAAGGCTGTCGCCCGCAACTACGGTGTAGGTCCTCGCGGCCGGCGCGTCCACAACAGGTGCGCTCGACTGAACGCTGGAATTGACGTTGCTGAAATCTGCCTTCGGCGCCGGATTCGGTGCGGAGCTTGCCGCGCTGCCTTGCACATTCGAGAAATTCGGTTTGTTCGGCTCGTTGCCCATCGTTCCGCTCTCCTTCATTTACCAGAACTGTACATTACACTCACCCGCGCTTAACGGCGAATGAGTGCAGCGTCGCGCGCACGTGTTACAA
Source organism: Dokdonella sp. (assembly GCA_040006495.1). Lineage (GTDB taxonomy): Bacteria > Pseudomonadota > Gammaproteobacteria > Xanthomonadales > Rhodanobacteraceae > Dokdonella_A. Next base: position 12,681 of record JBDTWV010000005.1, on the reverse strand, counting down.
ATCGCATCGCGGCTCATCGCGCGCTCGCTTTCGGTGTCGCTCGAAGGCGATGCAAGGCGCGATGCCGTCGCTATTGCCGCGCCACGCGTGGATTTGGCGGTGTTTCCGACGATGTCCCGCGCCACGGGTTAATGTCGAGGCCGCCGCGGCGCGTATAACGCGCATAGACACTCAATCGCGACGGCGCGCAGCGCTGCATCACATCGACGAAGATGCGCTCGACGCAATGTTCGTGAAACTCTGCATGCTCGCGAAACGACACCAGATAGCGCAGCAGGCCGGCGCGATCGATAGCAGCACCCGCATAGCGAATCTGTACGCTGGCCCAATCGGGTTGGCCGGTGACCGGGCAGTTCGATTTCAGCAGGTTCGAAATAAGGCTCTCCTCGACCTGACCCGCGCCGGCATCGAGGCGCAGATGCGCGGCATTCGGAGGTCCGTAGGCATCGATTTCGATCGACTGATCGTCGATTGTCGTGCCTGCGAGCTCGCTGCACGCGACGTCGCCGAAGCGCGCCGGCAATGTCAGAGTCGCCGCCACTGGCGCGCCGCTGGCGGTCGACAAATCTGCGATCAGGCGCGCGCGCAACGCCTCGGCATCAGGCAGGCGCTCGCTGTTGAAGCTGTTGAGATACAGCTTGAACGACTTCGATTCGATGATGGCCGGGGAGGTCGCTGGAATGCGGAACTCCGCCAGTGCGACCTCGGGCTTGCCGCGCGCATCAAGCCAGGACAATTCATACGCGTTCCAGATATCGACACCATGGAATGGCGGGGTCGAGGCGATGCCCAACTGCGCGCGATTGGCTGCGCGCGGGATCGGGAACAGTAATTCCGGGTCGTAGTGGCTTGCATACACGACCACATGGCCGAGTGGACCGTGAGTGCTGGATGTCGTCAATGCAGGAACGCTCATGGGCGATGCTCGCGTGCCAAGTAGTCCTCGCTCTGCATCTCGATCAATCGCGACTCGGTGCGCGAGAATTCCGCGCGCAGGCGTTCGCCATCGTACAACTCGACGATCGGCGCCGCCGCCGACGCGATCAGCTTCACGCCGCGGTCGTAAAGTTCGTCGATCAGCTCGATGAAACGCCGCGCAGCGTCCTCGGTCTGCGGTGTGAACTCGGGGATGCTGGAGATCGCGATCGTGTGATACGCGCGCGCCAGCTCGATGTAGTCGGCGACTCCGCGCGGACCTTCGCAGAGCACGCCAAAATCGAACCAGATCGCGCCATCTGCCGCGCAGCGCACAGCCAGTGCGCGGTCGTTCACGACCAACTGGAAATCCTTGCGCACCGGGCCAGGTGCGACGCGGCTGAACATCGCCTGCATCTTGCGTTCGGCCTCGTTGCCGGGCGGCGTGTAATAGACCGGCGCCTGCTTCAGCGCGCGCAATCGCCAATCGTGGGGCGAAGCCAGTTCGACGACCTCGCAGTGGCGTTCGATCAACGCGATCGCCGGCAGGAAGCGTTCGCGCTGCAGGCCATCGCGGTACAACTGCGAAGGCTCCGTGTTCGATGTGGTCACCAGGACCACGCCGCGTGCGAACAAGGCGCGCAGCAGGTTGCCGAGGATCATCGCATCGCCGATGTCGCCGACGAAAAATTCATCGAGTACGAGCACGCGGATGTCCGCCGCGATCCGTGCCGCCACCTCGACCAACGGATCGCTGCGTCCTTCCAAGGTGCGCAATTCGGCATGCACGTCCTGCATGAACCGATGGAAATGGATGCGCCATTTGCCTGGCGTCCTTGCGTCCTGACCACGGTGCGACGTAGTGCCAGCGAGCGGCTGGCGTGCGCATTCAGGCAGCGGCAGCGCTGCATAGAAAAGGTCGCACAAGAAGGTTTTGCCGCGCCCGACCCGGCCCCACAGGTAGATGCCGCGCGGCGCATCGAGCTTGCGCAGGCGCTGCCAAAGTGTCGGTGAACCAAGCTGCCCGAGTTCGCTCCACAGCCGATCGAACACAGCGAGCACCGCGCGCTGGGCCGGATCATCCTGCCAGTCGCCCGCCTCCACTCCCGCGCTATAGCGTCGTTGCGGCGACAGCGCGCCCTCGGTTCCGTCTGCCGCCACGCTCATGCGTGCCCGTCACGAACCGGCGGCAGATTGGCGACCAATGCGTTCTTCAAGGCGCCGCGCAGATCCATCAGGCGACGGTGGAAGAAGTGCCCGGTTTCCGGCATACGCACCAAGTGCTGCGCCGGTTGCAACGCCTCGGCCCACGCGAACACGGCTTTCGCATCGACCACTTCGTCGTCCTCGCCCTGCACGATCAACCACGGACACGCAGGCGCCGCGATGCCCTCAAAATCCCAACGTCCGACCGGCGGCGCAACCAGGATCAGCTGCGCTGGCTGCAATGACCCAGCCGCGCGCAACGCGACGTAGCTGCCGAACGAGAAACCACCGAGCCACAGCGCGTCGCTGGGGCGTACCGCGCGCAACCACGCCGCGATCGCCAGCACGTCATCGGTTTCGCCGACGCCGTTGTCATGCACGCCTTCGGATTTTCCGACTCCGCGGAAATTGAAGCGCACCACGACGAGACCGAGTTCGAGCAAAGCACGCTCGATGATCGTGACCACCTTGTTGTGCATCGTGCCGCCCTGCAGCGGATGCGGATGACAGACGATGGCGACACCCGCGCGCGCGATCTCCGCTGCGGGCAGCGCACAGGCGAGCTCGATCGCACCGGCCGGCCCCGGCAGCAGCACGCTGCCATCTTTGTCTGGAAAAACGGGAACGGACATGCCCAATCCACGGCTGTTGATATCGACCGCATGATACCGTGAGCGCATGCGTCACTTGGCGTGATTGTCATGAACCATTTCGCCCATGCACTGCTCGGGGCGGCGGACGCGGATGTCATGTTCGGCAGCCTGATTGCAGATTTCCTGCGCGGCGCGATCGACCCGGCGCTCCTGCGCGGAGTGCGCATCGGTATAGCGCTGCATCGGACGGTCGACCGTTACACCGATGCGCATCCGCGGGTCGTCGCGGCGCGCAGGCTGTTCGAGCCGCCGTTGCGGCGCTACGCAGGCATCACGCTGGATGTCTGGTTCGACCATCTGCTCGCGCGCGACTGGGCGCAGTACGCCGACGGGTCCTTGCACACGTTTTCGCAGCGGGTCCAGGATCTGATCGACCGCCGAGGCGAAGAACTGCCATCGCACATGCGGGGTTTCGCGCGCTACCTGCGCGACCACGACTTCCCCGAGGCGTACCGTGAAACGAGCGCGGTCACTGCGAGCCTGGAGGGCTTGTCGCGCCGGCTCAGCCGCGCCAACCCGCTCGCCACTACGCTGCCGATCGTGCAAAGCCTCGCGCTCGCGCTCGATCACACGTTCGCCGCATTCTTTCCCGAACTGGTTACCCATGCCCGACACGCATATACGCAACTGGCGCGGAGCAGCTTCGCCTGAGCCGGGGCACAAACGAAAACGCCGCCCGAAGGCGGCGCTTTTGCGGGTCCGCGGTGGCGCGAACCTACTTGACCTGGCTCACCATCCACGCGACCGTGGCCTTGACCTGCTCGTCACTCAGGGCCGGATTGCCGCCCTTCGGCGGCATCACGCCGGTCTTGCCGGTGTAGCCCTCGATCGCATGCTTGTCCAACGTTGCCACACCTTGCGCGATGCGCGGCGACCACTCTGCCTTGTCGCCGACTTTCGGCGCGCCGGCCACGCCGGTTTCGTGGCAGCTATGGCACAGGCTGCCGAAGATCGTCTTGCCGTCGGTGCTGCCACCGTAGGCAACTTGCGACGCCGCTGCCTTGGAGGCGGCCTCCTGCGCAGCCTGCATCGCAGCACGTCCGGTATTGCCGGCGTAGACACCACCGACCGGAGCGATGCGATCATTCAGGACTTGCGCCTTGTTCGGGTTCACGTCCGGTGGATTGGCGTTGTAAATATGCGTCGCCAGCATGATCAGCAGGATGGCGATGACCGCAAGGAAGCCGATCAGCATGGCAAAGCGTTTCAGAAACACCGAATCGGTACTGGGGATGGGATTGGTCACGAAACCACCTCTGCGGAAGCGAATCCGGACGCTATGGCCCCTGATCCGCGCAAAAAAGTCCGGCAAGTATAGCGGTCGCGTCGGGAGCACGAAAGGCAATCGAATCATGACGGCAGCCCGCATCGGTCGTCCTGATGCGCTTTGGCGCCTGCCCGGCTGGCTCGACGGGCGTCGGCTCGCATCGGCGAATTCCACGAAGTTCGACCGAAACCGGGCAAACTACGCGGTTCGCACCACTTGCCCGCGATGCATTGCACTCCAGAGCCGCGCGATCGCATGACCCATTCGATGACGGAAGACCGCTCAGTGACGAAGCCGACAGCTACCCCGCAACCGCCGGATGCGGAAGATCTGGCGCTGCTGGAGCGCCTGCGCGCCGCGGCGGAACTGCTCGAAGCTGTCGCTACCGACCGCGCGCTGCTGGACAGACTACCCGACGGTGACCGTAAGCGTCTGCATCAGGCGGTCGCGCGGGTCTATCACCCGGACCCCGTCGCACGCCGGTTGAAACTCAAGGCTGCCGAGCGCGAGCGCAACAGCGCGCAGATCCGCGCGGACGACACGCTGCTTAACCAGACCGGCATCCGCGCCCTGCGCCGCAAGCCCGTGTTCACCACGCCGAACGTATTTCCACCCGAGGGCTTCACCGCGCACGACAGCGACGGCGATGAGCCACAGCCGCGTGAATCGATCGAGCCGCAGCATTGCTACGTGTGCAAGAAGAAATACTCGATCATCGATGCGTTCTACGACCAGCTCTGCCCGAACTGCGCAGCGTTCAACTTTGCCAAGCGCGGCGAACTGGCCGACCTGCATGGCCGTGTTGCGCTGTTGACTGGCGGCCGCGTGAAGATCGGCTACCAGGCTGGTCTGAAGCTGCTCCGGGCAGGCGCCGAACTGATCGTGACCACGCGCTTTCCGCGCGATTCCGCGGCACGCTACGCCGAGGAAGCGGACTTTGCCGAATGGGGCCATCGCTTGCAGATTTTCGGCCTCGATCTGCGCCACACGCCGAGCGTCGAGGCCTTCTGCCAGGAACTGATCGCGACCCGCCCGCGCCTCGATTTCATCATCAACAACGCCTGCCAGACCGTGCGCCGGCCGCCGGAGTTTTACGCGCACATGATGGATGGCGAAACCGCTGCGCTGCACAACACGCCCGAGCGCTTGCGCAAGCTGGTCGGCCATTATGAGGGACTGAGGGGTTCGCAGATCCTGCCCGACGCGCAATCCGCGCTGGCAACGCGCGGCGGAAGCACATCGGCAGTACCGGGACTCACGCGTGCCGCTGAGCTCTCCCAAATCCCGCTGCTGCCCGAGGAATTGCTGGCGCAGTCGCACCTGTTTCCCGAAGGCCGCCTCGACCAGGACCTGCAGCAGATCGACCTGCGCGGTCGCAACTCATGGCGCCTGCAGATGGCAGAAGTGTCCTCCGTCGAACTGCTCGAAGTGCAACTGGTCAATGCGATCGCGCCGTTCATCATCAACGCGCGATTGAAACCACTGATGCTGCGCACCCCCGAACGCGACAAGCACATCGTCAACGTGTCCGCCGTGGAAGGCCAGTTCTACCGCAACTTCAAGACCACCAAGCACCCGCACACCAACATGGCCAAAGCTGCGCTGAACATGATGACGCGCACCGCGGCGACCGATTACCACAACGACGGCATTCACATGAATAGCGTAGATACTGGCTGGGTGACCGACGAGGACCCCGCCGAGATTGCGGCACGCAAGGTCATCGAGGAACGCTTCCACCCGCCGCTCGACATCGTTGACGGCGCCGCACGCATCGTCGATCCGATCATCGATGGCATCAACACCGGCGAGCACGTGTGGGGGCAGTTCCTGAAGGATTACCGGCCGACGGATTGGTAGACGCTTGCCAGCGAATTCGATGCCGTTGCCGAGGGCGCCGCGCAGCGCTGCGTTATACTCCCGCCGCGAAGTCCAGGCGTTCAGCCGATCCACCTGGCCTGAAAAACGCGCCCGTAGCTCAGCTGGATAGAGTACTGCCCTCCGAAGGCAGTGGTCGGGGGTTCGAATCCCTCCGGGCGCGCCAATTTCGACGGCCTTCCGAAATAAAAAACCGGGCATTGCCCGGTTTTTTATTTGATTCGCGATGCGGGGCGCTTACTTTTTCTTGCCGGCGTCGACCTTGTCCTGCGCCATCTGCAGTGCCTTGGTCGCGGCATCGCGCATCGCGGCGATATCGGCGTCGCTGGCGTGGCCACCGCCGGCCTTGTCGTTCCAGAGCACATCGCCGTTGTCGCCCCAGCCCACGGTCGCGCTGCCGGTCTGCTCGACTACCATCGGTTTGCCATCCTTGAACGCATACTTAGCCGCGCTGCGACCGCCTGCATCCTGCACGGTGTTTATGCGCACGAAGCGCACCGCGCCACTTTCCGCAAACGCGTCCCAGCCTATGGATGACGCATCTGTCGTGTAGGTGCCGGCGACCTTTTTCATGCCGCCGATGTGCGCCTTCAGCTTGCTGTATTCCTCCTTGAGCTTCTCGGCCGGAGTCGCTTCCGCATTAAGCACGACCTGCGTCGTGACGCCGCTGCCGTGGGTCAGGACGGGCGAGTTAAGGGCTGGTACGAAGTGGCGCGGCCCGTCGTCCAATTCCGCATTGACGACGTAAGTCCGCGATGCGGAAATCTTGCTCGGGTCGAAGTCCAGCGAGAAGCTGAATGGGGCCACCCCGCTCACATCGAAGGTGTGATCCGCAATCGCGATCTCGGGCTGAGCCACGTCGACTAGGCGTACGTGGAGTTTGGCGCCGGCGCCAATCGTCATCGGATCATGCAGGGTTACCGTGCCAGTGATGTTCGTGCCCGGCGCAATAGCGGGCGCGGAGGTTTTTCCGGAAGGCGTGCTTCCGTTGTTGTCTGCGGAACTGCAGCCGCCCAGAAACACCAACGCGGTCATCGCCGCGATCAAAAGGTTCCGCATCACTGCACTCTCCAACAAAGAACGAAGGTTATCGTACATCAGGCGCCCGCACGCGTCAGCGGTCAATTTCAACGAACCACAGAAGCGTTTGGGGTTATATCGCGAACCGCTGCTGGAACCTGCGGACCACGCGACTCTCGACGCGGCCACGATAATCTCCACAGGTCCCGCGTGCAATTATGAAACCCAACCGCAGCTGACCGACGCAACGGATTTACCGGCGTCGGTGCGACAGCCGCGCATTATCCCCGGTTTCATGCCCTCTCCTCAAACTTGCCCGCAATGCCGATCTCGCTTGAACTCGTCCTGACCGCTGGACCGACCCTCGCCAGCACCCGCTGGCGTCTCGCCGGCCGCTTGTGCATCGGTCGCGCGCAGACCTGCCAACTGGTCCTCGCCGAGCCGCGCATATCACGCGAACACGCGATTATCGAAGCAGCCAACGGCGGCTGGACTTTGAGCGATTGCGGCAGCCGGCTCGGCACGCAGCTGAATGGAGTAGACCTCGTTAGTGGGATGGCGACGCCACTGCACCTGGCCGATGTGATCGCGATCGGATCGTGGCGCTTTCGGGTGGAGGCCGACACCGCAGTCGACGGGCGCGGCATCGACCAAAGACGCGATGCGGCGGCGCGGATAGGCGTGGGTGGGCACCTGGGCAACCTCGCCGAACAGCGCCTCCAGTTGCTGCTGCGCTGCGCCGGTGAAGTCGCTGCCGCCGCTACCGCGCAGGAGATCGCCGATACCGTTGCCGAATATGCCTTGGCTGGCTCCGGCTACGCGCGCGCTGCGGTGCTGTGGCAGGCCGATGACGAAATCGAGCTACGCAGCCTGCGCCCGGTCGCCGCTGCGGACGCGACCGAGTTCCGCTTCAGCCGCTCGCTGGTGGCCTCCGCCGCGGCGGGGGAACTGACTCGTATCGATACCACGCGCAGTCTGCTCACGGCTGACCGGACTGAGCCGTTTCCCGTCCGGCGTGCGCTGTGTGCGCCTTTGATGCTCGATGGCAAGCCCGTCGCGTTCCTGTATCTCGATTCGAGCCGGGCGGCGCGCCATGGGCATGCGGATGCGCCGACGTTCTGCCACGCGCTGGCGCGTCTGGCCGCGCTGGCGTTGGCGAACCTGCGGCGCCTAGCCAGTGAAGGCGCACGGGCCACGCTCCGCGCTGACCTCGATCGTGCCCGCGACGTGCAGCGTCGATTCCTGCCTGACGATAGCGCTCCGATCGGTGGCATTCGCTGCGCCCTGCATCTGCATCCAGGCCGCGTGGTCGCAGGCGACATCGCCGACGTATTCGCACTGGACGGCGGCGGCGCGGTCGCGTTGCTCGGCGACGTCAGTGGCGCCGGACTTGGCGCCGGACTGGTCATGGCCTCGGTGCAGTCGTTCCTGCGCGCCGAACTTTCTCATCACTGTGATCCCGCACGCGCGGTCACGAGGCTCAACGCGCATTTGCACGCGCAGGCGAGTCGTGGGAGTTTTGTGACCTTGTGGCTCGGTGTGTTCGATCGAGCCGCGCTGAGCTGCCGGTTCGTCGACGCGGGCCACGGCCATGCGATCCTCGTTCGCGCCGACAGCGCTGCTGAGCCGATCAGCACACGCGGCGATATTCCTCTCGGCATCGATCCTGATGCGCTGTTTCATGCACGGACGCTGGCGTTGCGGCCCGATGATTTGATCGTGCTGTACAGCGATGGAGTCGTTGAACAACGGGCGCAGGATGGCGAACCGTTCGGGCGCGAGGGACTAATCGACGCGGTGCACCGCGTCATGACACCACAGGCCGCGATTGCGAGCGCACTAAGCGCACTCGTCGACCATGCCGCGCAGACGCCAGCGGATGACGACGTGACCTTGCTTGCGCTGGGTTGGCAGGGCGCAGACGACGAATCGGTTCGTGCGTAGGGCCGTTACACACGCAAGCCAGACGGTCTTCTGTGGGAGCGCCGGAAGGCGCGATGCTCTCGCCTGTTCAATCAGCATCGCGGCTGCCGCCGCTCCCACCACGCAGGTCGTCCCGACGGCCTCAGCCCGCAGGTAGCAACGAAATATCCGCCACGCGTAGGAACAGGTTGCGCAGGCGACCGAGCAGCGCGAGTCGGTTGGCGCGCACCGCAGCATCGTCGGCCATGACCATGACCGAATCGAAATACGCATCGACCGGCCCGCGCAAGCTGGCCAGACGTTTCAGCAGGCCAACGTAGTCGCGCGCCTCAATCAACGGCACGGCGTCTGCCCGCGCGGAATGCAACGCAGCCGCGAGTTCGCTTTCTGCACCCGCTTCGATCAACCCATCGTCAATGGTTGTCGAGCCGATATCGCCAGCCTGGCGCAGGATGTTGCCGATGCGCTTGTTCGCGGCAGCGAGCGCCTGCGCTTCGGGCAACTTCGCAAATTCGACGACCGCGTGGACACGCTGGTCGAAGTCGGTGAGATCCGCGGGTTCGAGTGCACGTACCGCTTCGAACGCTTCGGTCGGGATGCCCCGGTCCGCGTAGTAGCCACGCAGGCGATCGAGGATGAAATCATAGATTGTCGCTGTCAACGAATTCCGATCGTTGATCTTCAACACTTCATACCGTGGTTTATGTATTGCTAGTACTTGCGCAGTGGGGCCGTCATCCGCTTTTGTATACTGTGGCACCACGACAGGGTTGCCCTTAAAATCGGCTGGTGTGGTTTGATCCAACACAAGGTCGACCGCTTCGCTCAACTGCGCTTTGATGTCTAGTTCAAGCCGCCCCTCGACAAGCGTGCGTGCGAGCCCGAGCGCGGCGCGGCGCAGTGCAAACGGGTCCTTGTTGCCCGACGGCTTCATGCCGACCGCGAAGATGCCGGCGAGCGTATCGATGCGTTCGGCGACGCTGAGCACCTGGCCGACCTTGCCGCGCGCAATGCCGTCGCCGGCGAAACGCGGCGCATAGAACTCATCGAGCGCCTGCGCGACCTCGGCGTTCTCGCCATTCGCGCTCGCGTAGTAGCGGCCCATCACGCCCTGTAGTTCGGGGAACTCGCCGACCATGCGCGTGAGCAGGTCGCATTTGCTCAAGGCGGCCGCGCGCGTCGCGAGGGACGCGTCGACGCCGACCCGATTGGCGATCACGCGCGCGAGTTCGGCCACGCGCACGCTCTTGTCCCAGACGCTTCCGAGCGCCTGCTGGTAGGTCACCGACTTGAGCGCTTCCTGATTCGCGGCCAGCGGCGTCTTCAGGTCTTCGTCGTAGAAGAATTTCGCATCGGCGAAGCGCGGTCGAATGACACGTTCGTAGCCCTTGCGGATCTCGGCGGGGTCTTTCGATTCGATGTTCGCGACACCGATGAAATGCCCGTTGAGCAGGCCCGCCGCATCAAATACAGGTACGAACTTCTGGTTGGTCTCCATCGTCGTGACCAGCGCTTCGGGCGGCACCGCGAGGAATGCCGTGTCGAACGCACACGCGATTGCGACCGGCCATTCGGTGAGGTTCGCGATCTCATCGCGCAACGCATCGGACAAACGCGGCGTGCCACCGGTTTGGGCTGCGACGCGATCGACTTCGGCGCGCACGCGCGCACGTCGCATGGCCGGATCGGCAATGACTTTCGCGGCGAACAGCGCGTCGAGCCAGGAATCGGCGTCGACGATATGCACCGGCTGCGGATGATGGAAGCGATGGCCGCGCGACATACGGCCCGATTGTTGGCCGAGGATTTCGCCTTCGACAACCGTGTTTCCGTGCAGCATGACCAACCAGTGCGTCGGCCGTACGAACGTGTAGTCGTGATCGCCCCAGCGCATTGCCTTCGGAATCGGCAGCGCCTTGAGCGCTTCCGCGACGATCTCCGGAATCAGCGCAGCGGTCGACTGGCCCTGTTTGCTAGCCCGATGCACGAACCACGCGCCCTTGTCCGTCTCGAGCTTTTCCAGCTGCGCGACCTCGACCCCACACGACTGCGCAAAACCCACGAGTGCCTTGGTCGGCTGACCATGCGCGTCGAGGCCGGCATTCAAGGCGGGGCCACGACGCTCTTGCTGCTGGTCGGGCTGAGTGCGGGCGACCGCTGGCACATGCACGGCGAGGCGACGCGGCGAGCAGTACGCCTTCGCGTTCGCGACGTCGGCGGTGATGCCGCGTTTGGTCAAACCGCCGCAGACGCCGTGCGCGAACGCGGTGGCAAGTTCATCGAGCGCCTTCGGTGGCAGCTCTTCAGTGCCGAGTTCAATCAGCAACGAATCTGCAGTCGCCGCCGCCATCATGCCGCTTCCTTCTTGTTCTTGAGTCCGGGAAACCCGAGCTTTTCGCGTTGCGCGTAATAAGCCTCAGCGACAGCACGTGACAACGTGCGCACGCGCAAGATGTAACGCTGGCGCTCGGTCACGCTGATTGCGCGGCGCGCATCGAGCAGGTTGAACGTGTGGCTGGCCTTCGTGACCTGCTCATAGGCGGGCAACGGCAAGCCGGCGTCGACCAATTTCTTCGCCTCGCCCTCGCAGACGTCGAACCAGCGCAGCAGTTCGGCGACGTTCGCGTGCTCGAAGTTGTACGTGCTCTGTTCGACTTCGTTCTGGTGGAACACATCGCCGTAGGTGACCACGCCGTGCGGCGCGTTGGCCCAAACCAGGTCGAACACGTTGTCGACGTTCTGCAGGTACATTGCTAGGCGTTCGAGGCCGTAGGTGATCTCGCCGGTGACCGGCCGACATTCGAGGCCGCCGGTCTGCTGGAAATACGTGAACTGGGTGACTTCCATGCCGTTGAGCCAGACCTCCCAGCCGAGCCCCCAGGCGCCGAGCGTCGGCGACTCCCAGTTGTCCTCGACGAAGCGCAGGTCGTGCACGAGTGGGTCGACGCCGAGCGCCTTCAGCGAGCCGATATACAGGTCGAGAATATTGTCCGGATTGGGCTTCATCACCACCTGATACTGGTAGTAATGCTGCAGGCGATTCGGGTTGTCGCCATAGCGTCCATCAGTGGGCCGCCGTGACGGCTGCACGTACGCGGCCGCCCACGGTTCTGGTCCGATCGAACGCAGGAACGTCGCCGGATGGAACGTGCCGGCGCCGACCTCGGTGTCGAGCGGCTGGATCAGCACGCAGCCCTGGCCTCCCCAATAGTGGTTGAGGGTCTGGATGATTTCCTGAAACGTTGGTCCTGGCATGCGCCGACTCACAAAGTTGCGTGCTAAAAGCGCGCTAGTATAGCGGTCGATGTCCTGCGCGATTTCCATTCCATGGTCAATGTGACGCCGGTTCCCGCACGCGCGAAGCCCGATGCGGTGCCTGCGTTCGGGCTGCACCGGCGCCTGGATCTGGATGAAACCCTCACCGCGCTGCTCGCCGACGAATTGCTGACCGAGCCCGATATCAAGCGTGTACGCGCCGACGTGCGTACCGCGAGCGGTCGCACCGAATTGCACCCGCTGGTGCTGGTCGCCAATCTCAAGCTCGCCGACGCGCGCAGTCCGGACAAACCGCTCAGTCTCGAAGTTTTGACCGAATGGCTCGCGCACCGCGCCAAGCTACCGTATGTGAAGATCGATCCGATGACGATCGACGTCGGCGCGGTGACCCAGGTCGTCAGCCACGCGTACGCGAACCGCTACCGCATCCTGCCGATCGCGGTGAGTTCGATGCAGGTCGTGTTCGCGACCTCGGAACCGTTCGACACGCGCTGGATCACCGACCTCGGCCACATCCTGCGTCGCGACATCCAGCGTGTGGTC
>JBDTWV010000004.1:0-21039 GCA_040006495.1 Dokdonella sp. | reverse complement strand
GCACCACTGTAATGAACGAGCCCTCCGTACGTCGCGAGCCAGATCGAGCCGTTCTTGCCCTGCGCGATCGACAGTACCGTGCCTTGCGGCAACTGGTTTTCATACCAGACATGCGTAAGTTGCCCGATCGTGCGGCCGGGATCCAGCGCACGAGCCGGCAGGCTGTGCAGCCCACATACGGCAAAAACGAGCGAGCACAACGTCCTGACATGACAATTCACACGCAAATCCAAGTAACTCATCTACCAACCCAGCGTTTCAGCAATAATCGTACCAGCCAGTGATGCCTATGCCGACGCAATTTCCATCGAAACGGATTTCTTGAACCCGCTCGAGAGTCGGGGAGGGCGGTGTGCACAGCCCCACGGCACGCACGCGTTCTGAGTATGGCGGTAGATGATTCCCCAACTGCGAGTTGACCGCGAGTCGGATGGGAACGGGCGCGAACCGATCATCCTCTGCCATCAACGGCCAGCGAGTGGATGATCGCGCTTTCGAGGAACTGGCAGTAACGCTCGATGAAATGGTGGCCTTCACTGGCGTGGGTGAGCCACGGATTCATCAGGGTGTGGCGCAGCAGGAAGACGTGGTCGGTGTCCCGCTCGGGATCGCTGATCGCGGTCACGAACGTGGCCGGATCGATGCCCAATTTCTGCGCGACGCGGCGTGCGGCGGCCAGTGACAAGTTCTTGCGCAGCAGCGAGGTGTGCGAACCGACGAAGGGCTGTTGCAGATCTGGCTTGGCTGGGTCAATGACAAAGTGCGAGAACAGCTGGCGGCCAAAGCGATTCATGCGCGGCAGCGAGAGATTGCCCGCTGGATTGACCGCGATGCAGATCAGGTTGGTATCCGGTTCCACCGGCAATACGACGCTGCACTGCGGCGCCAATCGCGTGGCAAGATCATGCAACCGATCAAAAAGGTCTTCGCTGGCTCGAATGGTCTGGCCGCAGATGCGGCCGAAGTGCTTCGCATCCAGCGGCAACACCTGATTGGACACGAACACGCCGGCTGCCGCGGCGCCGGCCTTGGAGCCTTCCAGGATGTAATCACCCAGCTGACCGAGGCGGTCGGATGAGTTGGACGGATTGGCCGCGTCGTACAGGTACACCGGGCGCTGGCCGACGAACTCCGTCATGCGCCGGTCGGCGCCGATGAACGCGCCGCCTCCGTACGGTAGGTAGCCGAGCTTGTGCGGATCGACGGTGATCGAGTCGGCCCGCCCGAGGCCCACGAACGCCGCGTAGACATCCGGTGATGGAAAATGACGGAACGTGTCGCGCAGGACTTCGCGCGGAACCGCGCTGCCGTCTTCGGCGCGGAACAGCGTGGCAAGATAGCCGCCCCATGCTGCATCGACATGCACGGCGCTGGCTTGGCCGCGCATGGCCACGGCATCGCGCAACGCGACCAGGTCATGCACCGGATCGATGGTGCCGAACTCGGTCGTGCCGAGCACGGCGACCACGGCCAGAACCGGCAAGTGCGTTTGCCAAGCGCGATCCAGCAGCCGTTCGACCGAGGCCGGTTCCAGGCGCATCTGCGCGTCGACGTCGGCGTACCACAGCTGAGCGTCACCGAGGCCAAGCAGCTGCATCGCCTTGGGCCAGGAATAGTGCGCAGTGCGCGGGCAGATCACCACCGGCGTCGCCAAGCCATGGCAGCGCAGGAACTCGGCCATGCCAAGGTGCTCGACCCGCGCATCCATGATGCGGGTCCGCACGCTGGTCGCATCGGCACGCGCCGCCAGGGAATGCTCGAGCGCATCGCGCAGTTCGAAGATCACGGCCGGCATCATGTTGATGGCCTGCCAAGCGCTGGCGTCTGCAGCGAGGCCATACCGTGCCAGCAGCGCTGCCAACTTGACGTCGCCGTGCGATGCCTTGAGCAATGCCAATGGGTAAAACCGGATTGCGCGCTGCAGCCACAACGCCTCGTAATTGGCGACAGTGCCGCCCGAGGTCAGGTGGCCATAGGCACTCGGTCCGCGCGCGGGATCGGTATTGAAACCGCACATTCGGGCCAGTTGCTGACCAACCTGCACCTCGAGATCAAGCGTGACCGGCGCGGCGTCGGCACTGACGTTGTTGGGGTTGTACAGCGTCGTCAACAGTTGCGCCAACAAACCCGGCAGCAGCAGATCAGAGGCCATGTGGCCGACATAGCGCGGCGAGAACATCGGCACCGACTGGCGTAGCCGCGCCGACAACTCGCCCAGTGCGCGCTCGGTCCGTTCGACTGCGGCCGCAAACTGCGGCGTAGCTTGTTCATCGGCTCCAATCGAGGGCGGATCGTGCGGATGGAAGGCGCGCCGCCAGCGGCTATGTTCGCGCAGGCCGGTCACCAGCGCGCGCTCGATAAGTGCCTCGTTCTCGCCGGCCGGACCGAGAAACAGCGGAGCGAGATAGGCGTGGTCGTCGTGGTTGCTGGCGCGGCGGGGAGCGCCGGGAATTTCTTGAAGCATGATGGGCATGGTCATGCCGCGCACTGTGCAATGGCTTTGCCGCTGTTGCCTTGACTACAGTCAATCGCTCGACTCTTCGTCGCAGGGCCTCGTTCGCGGCAGTGGATTGTCAATCGGCGCTAGCCACCGCATGCGCATGTCCGATCAACCGAGGCATTTCGTCTCAGGCGTTCTTGACCGGAGTCAGTGCGCTGTCGCCTCGCTGTCATCGAAGATCACACGCATTGCGGTAACGCCATCTTTTCAGCCAGGAAAGACCATGGAATTTCACATCGAGATGGCCCAGCCATCCGCGGCCTTGGGCACGATCGAAAAGGCGCTGTTCGACGTCGATCCCATGTCGGTTGTCGATATCGAATCGACTGGCAAGATCCTGCGGGTATCCACAGCGATGACCGCGGCGCAGCTGCTTGAATTGCTCCGTCAATCCGGTCTCGTGCTGGCGCCGAAACAGGTGGTGCAACTGCCCTCGATCTGCTGTGGTGGCTGTAGCGGATAAGCCTTCGGCTTGCTTGGGCAGGCCACGCTGGCGCGCGAAGTCCATGCGCGGTGGAGGCGATCTGACTGCCGACCGCCCCAAGGATATCGGCACCGCTGCGCGAGTTGTAGCGCCTAAATGTGCGGCAACGCAGAGCGCTACCTGTGGTTCCCGGTTGCGATTTCCGGGGTTTGCCAAGTGACCTGACCGCGTTTCGCCATCAAGGCATCGTGGTGCGCACCAGTTCCAGAATTCGACCCGTGATCGACTGAACGCGGTATTGATCGATGCCTCCAGCGTCGCTGTTCGACATTGCGACGACCACGTACGGATCATGGCCGGTATTCTCGAGCATCCAGGCATGCGTGAGTACATGGAAGCCGGCACCAGAGGACAGGCTTCCGCCCTTGTACCAGACCCGATCCCAGTAATTTCGTACATCCGGTTGAGCGGTTGCCGACCCCATTGTGTGATTGACCAGATCCATCGCGTCAGAGCCTTGCGGCAAGCGCCGCAAGTGGGCGAATGCGGCGCAGATATCCATCGGCGTCGAACGCCAGGTGCCTGCGGTCAGGATCGAGGTGTTGGCATAGGCGCCGCCCATGACCGGCAACTTGGGCGCGATCTGCGTTTGCAGGAAGTTCTCCTGAAAGGCCTCCGTGCCATTGACATAGCTCATGGCGGTCGCCAGTGGAAACGAAAAATACAAGGAAAATTGCTCGCTGATACCGAGCAATGGGGTGAGGACCAGCGGTTGGGCCACGCCGTAGTCGTTGACGATCTGATCGATCAGGCTGCGTCCGACCAAGCCGTGCAGCAAATCGGTGGCGGTGTTGTCGCTGATGCCGATCATGAGTGCTGCCAGATCGGAAACCGGAAAGGGCGTATTCACCGGTTCGCTATTGATGGTGCCCGCCAACGCCAGCTTTGCCGCGACCATGGGCACCATTTGGTCTGTCGTGATCGTGCCGTTAGCCACCGCCTGGGCGGCTGCACCCATGACCCACAGTTTGAAAATTGATCCGGTTGCGCGCAGCGATGTAGCGTTGGTTTGGACGACCGGCGTGCATTGATTGTTGCTGCCGATGCGCGCGACCAACAAGGCGGGCGAGGTTGAGAGAGTGTTGAACTGTGTGAGGGACTGACTGAGGTCCCGCGCGTGGTCGTCGCTGTATTGCACGGAGGTATAACTGCTCACTCCCAGCGAGACAATTTTCTTGCCGCCTGTGTAATGCGCGGCCAGAGTCAGGAACCCGTAGGGCGCCCCGGTATTGGGCGTGTCGATCAAAACCGTAAGCGCTACCGGCGTTATCGCGATGACGTCGGTTACCGCGGCATTCGGGTAGGACGTTTGAATCGCCGCGATAAAGCTCGCCGTGTCAACGAACGAGTAGCCGTAGCTGGCGTCGAAATGCGCGTCGTACTCGACCTGGGTCAGTGCGGTGCCGGACTGGATTTTCGTCAGCAGCCAGTTCAACTGGTCCACAGCAGGGCCCGCGGGCAACTGATACGGACCGCCAACCGTGGCGGGCGCAAACAACGGCTTGAGTACCGGGGTCTCAAAGCCATCCGCGTAAAGCCGATCAGCCATCGCCGAACTAAACCAGACAATACCAAGCAGTACGAACAAGTAGCGCATGATCTCGATCCCCCATCGCTGCACCGCCACGGCGAGCAAATGCGCGTCAGCGATCACAGCGTGTGACATTCACGCGGCACCGATCAGGCCACTGGGCGCGGATTGCTGCTGCCATGGCATCTTACGCCGTTCAAAACAGGGCCGGGTTCTGGGATTTCCCAACGTCCCGGGAGGGACCATCGCGAAGTCCTCAGGTGGCTGCCTGAGGCACGCTCGCACATGCGAAAATGCCGGTTGCTGGCCATTCCTGCCTGCTTTGCGACGGCGTGGATGACTGGTTCGACCCTCGTGCATCAAGACAGGACAAGACTACTGATGAAATGGCCGATTTTGCTGGCATTGGCAATCCTTGCGCCCGCATCCGCGTTCGCTGCATCGACTTTGGACCCGCGCGTTCCAGCCCATGAATCGTTCACCGTGGACTCCGCCGTGTTGAAGGAATCCAGGCACATCAACGTCTACACACCGCCCGGTTATGCCACGAACAAGGACACGCGCTACCCCGTGTTATACATGCCCGACGGCGGGCTGGCCGAGGATTTCCCACATGTCGCAGCCGACGTCGACAGCGCGATTCGCGCGGGGGAGGTGCGGGCGATGATCGTGGTCGGCATCGAGAATACTGAACGACGCCGCGACATGACCGGTCCAACCGAGGTCGACAGCGATCGCAAGATTGCCGTTCATGTCGGCGGCTCGGCCGCGTTCCGTGCATTCATCGCCGATGAGCTGATGCCTGACGTCCGCCGGCGCTATCGCACCAGCGGCAACAATGCGATCGTCGGTGAGTCGCTCGCGGGCTTGTTCGTGCTCGAAACCTTCTTCGCGAGGCCCGAATTGTTCGACACCTATATCGCGCTCAGCCCAAGTCTGTGGTGGAACCACCAGGCGCTGACGCGTGGTGCGGCCAGCGCACTCAAGGCGTGGCCGCGCGGGATCAAGAAGACGCTTTACTTCGCTACCGCGGGTGATGACGGTATCGACGACGCGGCCAAAGCGCTGCAGGGAACCCTGCGTTCGGATGCGCCTGCGCAATTGACGTGGTTCTTCGAACCGCGCCCCGATCTTCACCACAGCAACATCTATGTGCGTTCTTCGCCCCTGGTTTTACGGAAGTTGTTCGGACCTGAGAATCGCAACGATTGAGTAATTATGCGGTTCAACACCGCTTGCGGGGATTCGATGCGTGTGCGACCGCGCATCACCAAGAGCGGCCACCGGCGAGCCCTTTTTGAAAACGCGGCCAGACGATTCCACCAACCTGCGACACTTGCGACACTTGCGACGAGATGCATCGGCTTGGACTGGGCCCTGCTGCACTATTCGTTCCAGCCGGGTCAGTGGCAGCAGGAGTGAGCCTCCAACCGCGACGACCCACAACCGATGACCGAAACACAACGAGAAGTAAAGCGATGATCAACAACGACGTACTGCGCAGTATCCGCTACATGCTCGATCTCAGCGACATCAAAGTCGTCGAGATAACCAAATTGGCCGATGCGGATTTTGCCATCCAAAAAGCAGACGTCCAGGCGTTCCTGAAGAATGACGAGGAGGAGGGCTATGTCGAGTGCAGCGACCGTGTGCTGGCGCACTTCCTGGATGGATTGGTGGTGAATTTCCGCGGCAGGAACGAAAATTTGCCGCCGCGGCCAATCGAGAAGCGCATCACCAACAACGTGGTGCTGAAGAAACTGCGTGTCGCGTTCGAACTGAAGGATGTCGACATGCACGAGGCATTCGAGGCCGCTGGTTTTCCCGTATCCAAACCGGAGCTGTCTGCTTTGTTTCGCCAGCCCGACCACAAGAACTTCCGTCTCTGCGGCGATCAGATGCTGCGCAATTTCCTCAAGGGATTGACGCGGCGCGTGAGGGGCACTTGAACATTGCGCTCGCCGCACTTGGGAAACACGACGAAAAAACGCCTGATCGCGAAGCGAGCGTGGGATCTGTGTGGGTGCGCACGCGGGGCCAGCAAGGGCGAACACGTTGAGGTCGACAGGCGAGCGCGCTGCCTTGGTGGTCCTTGGTTTGGTAAAAAAGCCGGCGCAAAAGCGCCGGCCTTTTCTCCTGCCGAGGTGCAGATTTACTCGGTGATGGTCAGCTTCTCACCAACGCACACGTCGAAGCCGCCAAGCGTGGCTTCGCCGCCGCCTGCCAGAACGGCCTTGAAATCGAACTTGCAGTTGCCCGACTCGTCGTCGAGATCAATTTCCATGGTTTCACCGGGATCCACGGTCTGACCCTTGATGATGTTTTCTTCCCACGCCTTGGTCGACGGCGCTGATGCGTAGAGCTCGATGATCTTGGAGTGCGTTTTGTTGACGAGATCGATCTTGCGATTTTCGCCATCGCCCGCCGTCGCCAGACTGGACAGGCACAGGCCTGCAACTACTGCACTCAGCAAAAGCTTCTTCACGAACTACCCCCAGGTGCGCGGCGGATGCCGGGCTCGCGGGCAGTATATGAGAAGCATCGTCTCTCCTAGTCTTTCCTTACAACAAAAAAACGATCGGAGAGTGATCCGTCGGATCCATCGCGACTGCGCGCACCGAGAATTCTGCTTGCCCTCGGAGACGCTTATTTTGCGAATCCGGCACGCCTCGAGCGTCGGGTGACCGAGAACGCCTCGTTTCGAGATACCTCAGTGTCCGGTACGTGGGTCAACGCTACAATCGCGGTCCGATAATCCCCAACGCCATCGGTTGTCCTCATGCGAAATCCCCTGCAGGATCAATTGCTCAAAGCGGGCCTGGTCAAGAAGAACAAAGTTGCCCAGATTGTTCGCGAACAGGCGAAGCATCGGCATGGCAAGGCGCCGGCGCTGCCGAGTGCAGACCAGATCGAGGTTCAGCAATTGCAGGCCGAACGTGCGGAGCGCGATCGCGCACTGGCTGCCAAGCAAAATGCGCAGGCTCGTGTCAGCGAGCAACGTGCGCAGGCGCGTCAGATCATCGAGAGCCACAAGGTCAAGCGTGAAGGCGAGATTGCCTACCGCTTCCCCGATGAGGGCAAGGTCAGAAGTGTATTGGTCAGCGAGCTTCTACGTTCGCAGTTGGCCAGCGGTTTGCTGGTGATCGTGCGGCATGAGTCGGGCTACGAGCTATTGCCGCGCGGCGCTGCGGACAAGGTGTATGCACGCGACGCCGGGATGATTGTGCTCGATCATGGCCGCCACGAAGCTGGGAGTGCGCTTGACGAGAACGACGCATACTACGATCAATTCAAGGTGCCAGATGATTTGATCTGGTAAGACTCGCCGGGCCACGTGGCGCACAGCCCCCGTGTCTGGACCTCGGTACTGAACGATTGGCTCCCGTGCATCGCAAATGAAAAAGCCGGCCAGGAGTCCCAAGCCGGCTCGAGAAAGCGTGGTTCAGGCCGCCCGCATTACTGCTGGGCCAGCCACTCCAGGACACCGCCGTGCTTTGAGCATGCGCTATCACGACGCTTGCTGTAGCTAAATGACAAGTCTCGGCACTGCGCGCTGGCTTCCAGGCTGCCGACTTCATCCGATTTTTCCGCGGCCTTCGGCGCCACCTTGGACGATGCGCCAGTCAGGCACTTGCCGCCGGCATTGAGGTGGCCAAGTACGGCACCTGATTGGCCTTGCGGCCCCGTAACACGCACGGCGCAGGCGCCACCCTCGGCTGCAAAAGCGACGGATGATGCTGCCGCCAAGCTAAAAATCGCCGCGAAGGCGGCAAGACGGAAAACGTTCTGATTGCACATGCCATCACTCCATCTCGGTCAAGATATATGGGTAAAGCACATTGCGTGCCAGCGGCACGCCTGGCGGAGACGACTACTCACGATCGGAGGAGTCTCATGCACCTCCGGGCCATTCGAACGACAATCCCACACGCTGGATCCGGCCTTGCGCTGGCTGCTTCGCTGCCCGCGGGACAGCGCATATTGGATGATGCCTCGCTCGCAAGGCGGGCAGGCCCTAGATCACATCCCACATGTAGCCGCCCTGCGTGAGCACCGCGCCAGCCAGTTGTTCGATCGCTTCGTCTTCGTTGCGGTCCAGGCCGCGCACGTTGCGCGCCATTCGCCGGCGCGCCTGACGGGTGAAGATCTCGGCGATACTGACGGCTTCGTCGGCAGCGGCATGCGACTGCTGCACGAGCGTGTCGGCGCGCGACAGCGTGCACAGGCCGACGAACAGGTCGATGGCGATATCGGCCACTCGTTTCAGCGCGTGCTGGCGATCGGCGACCTTCTTGCCGTAGCGGCGCAGTAGCGAATCGCTGGACTTGGACAGTTCCACCGCGTACTTCTCGTACGTCCGCGCGACCGTGCGCAATCGCGGCGACAGGTCGCGGGCGATGCGATCGATGCCGTAGCCGGTGGCTGCGCGCACGCGACGACTGGTGTAGTTGCCGAGCACGCCAAAGCCCTTGATCGGTTCGTTGAACAACTCGCCGACCGCAGCTTTCAATTCGCTCAATCCCGCGCCGACGTCTTTCAGGCCGGAAAGACCAATATAGAGATGCAGGATCTCGTTCGTCCCCTCAAAGATCGACAGGATGCGCGTATCGCGCGTGATCTGTTCGTACGGAAAGTCGCGCATGAAACCGTTGCCGGCGGCGATCTGCAGCGCTTCGTAGGACGCGCGCTGCACGGCTTCGCTGGCGAACACCTTGCTCATCGCCGCCTCCACCGAATAGTCGCTGGCGCCGCTGTCGATCAGGTGCGCGACCATCCACACCGCGCTTTCGGCGGCGAAGCAGTCCACCGTCATCTGCGCGATCTTCTCGCGCACCAAACCGTACTCCGCGATCGGCTGGCCGAATTGCTTGCGCTCCTTCGCTTGCGCGCTGGCCAGCCGAATCAGCGACTTCATGCCGCCAACCGCACCCCCGCCCAGACCGGTGCGACCGCTGTTCAAGATGCTCATCGCCACTTTGAAGCCCTTGCCGACCGGGCCGAGCACGTTTTGTGCCGGCACCCGCACGTCGCTGAAGGCGACCGTGGTGGTGGACGATGCGCGGATTCCCATCTTGTCCTCGTGCGGGCCGTGACTGACGCCAGGCCACGCGGCTTCGACGATGAACGCGCTGATCTTGCCCTCGGGCGTGTCGGTGCGTGCGAACACCGTATAGAAATCGGCGATGCCACCGTTGGTGATCCAGATCTTCTCGCCGCTCAGGGTCCAGCTGCCGTCGTCGTTGCGCGCCGCCTTGGTGCGAATTGACGCGGCGTCGGAACCCGCGCCCGATTCGGTGAGGCAGAACGCGGCGATCATCTCGCCCGTAGCGAGCTTCGGCAGATAGCGCTGTTTTTGCTCGTCGGTGCCGAACAGCAGCAAACCCTTCATGCCGATTGAGCTGTGCGCGCCAATCGTCAGAGACACCGAACTGTCGTGGCTGCTGGTTTGCCCGAGTACGCGCGCGTATGCGCCGTTGGACAATTCCAGTCCGCCGAATTCCTCTGGGATGATCAATCCGAAAAGGCCCATGTCGCGCAGCGCCTGGATGAATTCCAGCGGCTGTTCGGCGTTGCGGTCGTACTGCTTGAGATCCGCCGTCTTGTCGCCGAGGAACTGGTCGATCGCGTCGGTCATGGCGCCCAGCATCTCGCGGTCGCGCGCTCGAATTTGCGGGTACGGAAACAGGTTTTCCTCGAGGATATTGCCTAGAAAAAGTTGCTTGGCGACGCTGTCGTAGCGAGTTGGTGACTGGCGAGTTTGATGGTCAGGCGTGGCGGGCTGGGGCGTAGTCACGGCATGCTCCTCGGCGAATGCGAATGCTGCATTCTGGCACTTCTGCGCCACCGGACCTTCCTCGCCGGACAACCGCTCCTTCCAAGCTCGCGCACGACGATGGAAGCAGGCAATGTCATTTTCATTTTCATCTGGAATGTCCGTCACGCGTCATCCCCCGAAACGCGGCCCAAACGGGGATGCCGAGGTGGGTTGATCGCGCCAGGAATCAGGACACCGAGGCGACCAGGCTTGTGTCGAGCACCGCCCGCCCCAAGACAAGAGACGAGGGTGGATTGTCGATCGGCGACAATCCCGATGTGGCAGAGTCGAGAATCTCATGGCAACCGGTTGGGCAGGCGACGGAGCGGTGCAGGACCAGATCGACGCGACCGTCAGCGATGCGGTCAAACGGGCGCGCAGCCAACTGCGCGAGGGACCTGGTCTGACCCATTGCGAAGCATGTGATGTAGCGATCCCGAAGGCGCGGCGTAAAGCGGTGCCAGGCGTGCGCTTGTGCGTCGCGTGCCAGGAAGCGCACGACCGCGAGCAGGCAGCCGTCAGCGGCTACAACCGGCGTGGCAGCAAGGACAGCCAGCTGCGCTGACGTGCGTGCCAGTCGCTAACCCAATTGTGCGACAGGCTCGTAGTCATCCGGAACGCGCCACGGAGCGCCATCTAAAACCCGTCGCTGCGCAGCAGGGTCAACTCGGCTTTCTGCTCCGCATCAGCCGCATCCCATTTGCGCATGTAATCCAGTTTCTTCTCATGGATATCAGCTGCGTGAGCGTGATACCACTGCATGGCGTCGGGGGTGGTCCTTACCGAATCGGTCTGTTCCATCCATTTCTGGAAATTGGCTGAGCGCACGCTGTATTTCGCACCCACCCGGTTGTGGATCGGCAGCAAAGAGAAACGCGCCTTCCACAGGCCCATGCGCGGACTGACCAGCGCATAGTAGGTCTTGCCCGCATCGAGGTGCGCGATCATGAAGTCCGCGTTCTCGGCCACCACCATGAACAAGTGGTCGCCCGGCTCAGCCTCATAGGCAACCTTGGTTTCGGCCGAGACGATGCCGATAAACGTGTCTTCGCCTTCATGCGTGTCGTATACCGACGACTGGATCGCGCCTCCGAACGAGGAGGGCCGCAGGAAGACGACCAAGGCCTTGCCTGGCGCCGGCATCGGCTCCGAGTCGCCTGCTTTCACCATCATCGAAGATTGGCAGCCACCGAGGGATGCCAATAGCAGCACTGCCAAGCCCCATCGCAGCAATCGCATCATCCGATTATCCCCATTGGTTCGATTCGCACGTGCCGGCGCACCCCCACCTTATACCAACAGGTCTGACGCCCGTGCACGCGTTACGCGACGCGCGCCGCAACATGGGCGCCCGGGGGATGAGGGTCAGTGTGCAGGTACCGCTGGTGCGACGCCACGCCGATCGTCAGCCGAAGGCGAAACCGGGACGGGCAGCGGTTGCACCGGGGTGCTGTCCTCTGCGCGACGCACCAACTGTCCACGTTTGAACAGCAAGCTGACAACCTGATAGTACGCGATGGCCTGGTCGACCTGGGTCTGGTCAATGCTGCCAACGTGAGGACTATCGCCGGTTGCGTAGTCGGGAGTGAACTGTTCCAGCTTGCGTGGTGGCTCCAATACGGTCAGCACGTCGTCGCGTAGATAACCAAGCTTCTCATAGGTCGCTGGAAACGCACGTTCGCGGCCGGGCTCAAGCTGGATCAGGTCGTAGCCGAAGAAGCGGCTGCGGTAGCTGAAGTTGAGCAGGCCAAGCACGGTAGGCGCGATATCGACTTGCCCCATCAAACGGTCCACGCGTCGCGGCTGGATATGCTTTGGTGCATAAATCCACAACGGGATGTGGTAACGATTGATCGGCACGCTGGTCTTGCCAGCGCTGGACGCGTCGTGATCGGCGGTGATGACAAACACCGTGTCATCGAAATACGGCTTGGCGCGTGCACGCTTGATGAAGTCCGCGATCGACCAGTCCGTATAGGCCACGGCGCCGTCACGGCTGCCCTGCGGCGGAGCCACCCGATCGGTCGGAAACGTGAAGGGACGATGGTTCGACGTGGTCATGATATGCACGAAGAACGGTTTGCCGTCCTTGTTGATCGCGTCCATCTGGCCGAGGGCGAGGGTGTACAGATCTTCATCGGCCACGCCCCACACGTTCTGGCTGTGGATCGGCGTACCCTTGGGAATCGCCGTGCGATCTACTGTGCGGTAGCCGTTGTGGCTGAAGAAGTAATTCATGTTGTCGAAGTAGCCGTAGCCGCCGTAGACAAAGTCCGACTGATAGCCGCGATCATTGAAGATGTCACCCAGCGAAAACAGATTCTCGTTGTGGGTTGTTTTCAGCAGCGAGTCGCCCGGTGTCGGCGGCACTGATAGCGTGAGTGCTTCGAGTCCACGCACGGTACGCGTGCCATTGGCGTAAACCTTGTCGAAGAACAGGCTCTGATCGACCAGCCCATCCAGGAACGGCGTGAGGTTCTTTTTGTTGCCGAAGGTGCCGAGGAAATCGCTCGAGAGACTCTCCACGCTGATCAGCACCACATTGAGGTGCTGCTCCGGCCCGACGCGACGAATCTCGCGAGTGAGATCGTGCAGGTCGTTGCTGACGTAGGTCGCCTCAGGCGTCTTCAGCATATCGCGCACGCTGCTGAATGCGGTGTCCTCCGGCAGCGTCAGATAGAAACGCTCGTAGTCGAGGTGGCTGTTGCGGAACGCGGAGAAGAATTGATAGATGCCGTTGCCGGCCAGCTCATTGACGTAGTTGTTGTCGGTGCGATCCTTCTGCGCGCCGCTGACCGCGTAGACCGATATCACAGTAAGCAGCAGCCATACCAGTGCCACCGTTCCGCGCTGCCAGAATCGCGTATCGCCGTCGCTCGCGCGAAGGCCGCGTCGGCTCAGCCACATGACGATCACGGTGATGACTACGAGCAGCCCCAGCCAGCTTCCGATCGGATAGGACTGACGGATATTGCCGATAACTTCGGTGGTATAGACCAGATAGTCCACCGCGATGAAGTTGAACCGAACCCCGAATTCGTTCCAGAACACGAACTCGGAAGCGGCGACGAACAACAGCCCGTACAACAGGATCAGGCCCAGGGCATAAAGCACCCACTGGCCGGTCCGCGAACCGTAGGAAAACATCGGCATCGGCAGCAGCAACGCGAACAGCACCACGATCGGCCACGATGTATGAAGGTTTATATGCATCGAAAAATACAGCGTGGCCAACGTGAGCGCGTACAGGGCAGCCAGCCCGAGTGCATAGGGCAACCATCGCTTGAAGCGCACCAGCGGCGCACGCTGCGCAGGTACCAGCCACAGGAAAAGCACCATTGGCCACGCCACGTACACGAACGTGACGAGGTCGTAGCCGAGGCCTACGCCAAACGCATACAACAGGTAGTGCAATTGAAGCGGCACGCCCTTGCCGCTCATGACCAGCAGCACAAGCCGAGTGACGAAGGAGATCACCAGGAAGCAGAGAGCCAACCAGTACAACGGACGGAACCGCTGGCGCAGCGGCGAGGTTGAAGTCATGGCAAGTGACACGGGCGGCTCCAGGAAATGAAAAATCACTGGGCGAGCACCAGGGTGCGCCGCGTCAGCGATGGACAAGGGATGCGAACCGCTGACGCGAGACCGCGATCCGGACATCGCATCCGTCTCAGGTCTAGCGAAGGGTTCGGATTATAGAGCCCGATTCTGGCAGAACTGCGGCCTGCGCGCTCCGTTGCAACGGTCGTGTCCGCCACGATCTGTCATGGCGTGGGACTTCGCGCTGCGGAGTCATGTTCTTGCAGGCGCTTCTCGATCTCGAAGACGTGGGCATCGTGTTCGCCCATCGCGCGCAGTGCATCCGCGAGACGGATCAGGTAGTCACGATTGCTGCCGCTGGGCCCGCATGCGGTCGCGATGTGGCGAGCGATTTCTGCAACCGACGCGGTACCAAGGAACGCCGCATTCGCCGCGTCGGCGATGTAGATCAATCCTTCCACGTGGCTGCCATCATTGAATTCGATGGTGCTGGCATGGCGCAGGTAGCCGTTCTTCTCACGATGGTCGAGGTGTGCGAAAACTTCCGGGGTGATCAGGTACGCCATGCCTGCGCAAACCGCCCCGGCATCAGGGACCAAGGTCACCACGCGGCCCGGCGCTTGGGGCGTGCCACGATGATCGTGCGAACCTTGCCAGAAGCGCCGTGACCAGTTGCGAATGTGGGCGGGGCGGCGTTCGATCCAGATGAAATCCGCTTTGTAGATCAGTGATCCATAGCCGAACAACCACACCTCGGCGTGTCCATCGAAACGGCTCATCCGCTGGTTGACCTCGATCGTGTTCGTGGACATGCGTCTAAGATCGGAACGGGAAGGGACAACGCATAGCGTACATGCCGCGAAGGTGCCAGCACCTGGGTGGGCGACCTCAGCGTCGTCGCCTACTCAAGTTCGCGCACGCCGACTATCATGTCGACTTTCTAACCGCCGGTGCCGTACCCGTGACCGAATCAACGAACGACACACCTCCCGATCGCCTCGCCGCAAATCCGAAAAGTCCGTTCCACGACGCCGCTGCGCTTACACGTGGTGTGGGCATCCGTTTCAATGGTGTCGAGAAGACCACGGTCGAGGAATATTGTGTCAGCGAAGGCTGGGTGCGGATGCCGGCCGGCAAGGCGCGCGATCGCCACGGCAACCCGATGACCATCAAGTTGAAGGGCGAGGTCGTGCCGTACTTCCTCGACGCCGTCGACGCCTCCGCCGCAACCTGACCTTCGGGCCGCACAAGGCAAGTGCACCGTCGCGAATGGCATTGGCGCGCGGACGAGCATGCGAGGGATGGTCGTTCGATGGTTGCGCTGAGTCGCGCAGGAATCATCGCGCCACTTCGCGCAAAAGCGCGACGGGTGCACGCCCATACGTGAATTGATGTTTGGTGAGCAGGGCGGAATCATCTGCAGCCGCAGACAATTCCGCCACACTCGGCCCCGGGATCACTCGGTGAATTCGATCGGCGTATCGAGGTCCGTGCAGAAATCCTGCTTGCTCGGCTCGCTGTAAGAGTCGTCGCTGAACTTCGCGCGGATCCACTGCTCGCAGTTCTCGCCATCCGTGCTCGCATCCCACACCAGGGTCTCGGTCTTGCCTGCGCCGATGCCACTGCCGATGTCGAAATCGCCCCAATCGCCTTTGTGCTGCGCCACCTGCAACTTGATGATCTTCGAGGTGGTTTTGTTCTTGACGACGAAGTGCCACTGGTCTTTGGCACTTGCCTGCAACGCCGGCAAGCTGAAGGCCACGCAGATGAGAGCGATGCCGATGGTGTTCTTGATGGACATGTGAAGCCTCGATAGTAGGTGCTGATCCGGGTCCGTCACGTGACGGGGAGCGCGCAGCGCCCGGAGTGGCAGATTCCAGCGATATCCTGCCGGCAACGCCTCTGGCCCGACGCAATGCACCTCGCGTAAAGCAAAAAGAAGGCCAACCCACGAACTACACGGAACGACTCAACACGCCCCCGTTGTGTCCGGTTGTGACAGACATCGCGGCAGGTTGTTACACACCGCAAGCTGACAGATTCGTCGAGGATGCCAACACCGCGCTCGCGCAGAACGTCACATTGCCGGTCGGTTATTGCACGCAGTGGAGCGGGGCGTTCGAGAACCAGCAACCTGCGTTGCAGCGGCTGGCGCCGATCGTGCCAGCGACGATGTTCTTCGGCACCCTCGGTGATTCGGGTTCATTGCGGTATTCGGCGTGGCGATCCGCAACGGCATCGTGGCGGTCAAGTTCTCAACGAACAACGCGCAGACGACCTGTCGATACACGAGGCCATGGCCCGGGTTGCTGCATTGCGCATGCGCCCCGTATTGATGATCGCAAGTGTTGCGACTTTGAGACTTGGACCAATGCGGTTGTCCAACGTCGGCGATGCCGAAACCCATCGGCCACTCGCAACAATGGTTGTCGGTAGTCTCTTCATATCATCGAGGAACGCGCCGGGAAGCGGCCTGCATAAGCCGTAGTGCGGACTGAGAACCCAACGACGCGCCCTTGAGACGTGGGGGACACCTCCATAGGCCAAGTGCAGTCCACCGAAGTACGCCGGGGCTGCAGTGCTGCGTAGATCAGTGCTGTTCCGTATTTTACATAATAGGCATTGCACACTTTAAAAGTCACAGGCACGGGAGTTGCTTGTATGCCTGTTCAACTCGTTCTGGAGCTATGCGCACCATGAACCAGACTAATGCTGACATCGGCAAGCCACCCAACACCGCGCACGCGAGCGTTAAGAACTACGGATCGAAGGCCCTTTGACTCACAAAAACCGATGGTGACCCGGATGCAAGATGATGGCGGAGAATTTGAAAAATCTGGCTGGCGGGACGTTTCAATCGATCGACGACGTCCACGCATACCATTGCGCCCGGTAGTCGCCAGTCGTCGCTGGTACCACGCACGCTGGATCACATTGAATACTGTCTTGATCGCGCTGGTCGGCTACATCCTGTCATCCTACCTTGCTGCCCAGGCCAACCAGTCGAACTGGACTTGGGAACAGATGTTCGCAGCGCCACACGCGGTCGCCGCACTCAAGCGGCAGGAAAGTGGTAGCGCTCGCGCTTACGCAAAGCCGCTCATATCAGCGCCTGCTACGGGGTACGTCAGCACGAGCAACAGCGAAGTGCGTCCAAGCCAAGCACCAGCGTCATCACGATCTGCCACAGTGTCGCATCGTCCTGACGCCGCTGCCGCTCTCGGTCTGAAATGTATCGCTGGCGTCGCATATCGCATCGAAATGCGAGCCGGCGTCACGTCCTACACGAATGACTCAAACATTCCGTGCACGGACGGATAGCCGGGTGCGTTGGTCGTCAATCAGCCGAGAACAACGCGCACCCGATGGATGGCGCCATCGTCGACCAACGGTACGATGCCAGGGTCCGTCAGCTTGACGCCGTCCAGTTCCGACAGCGCGATGCCGCGGCAAACCCTTTTTGGATTTTCGACCGCGATTTCATAACGGGTCTCGCGTCCCTGACCGCCGCGATGGCGAAACACGATTTCGTAGCCGAGCCACTCATTCGGGATACATGGGTCCAGCCGCAACGCATTGCCGTATTTGTGAAAGCCGAGAACGGCTTCCACGCCCGCGCGATACAGCCAGCCTGCGGAGCCGGAATACCATGTCCAACCACCGCGGCCGATGTGCGGCGTGACCGAATAGACGTCTGCGCACGACACATAGGGTTCGACCTTGTAGCGTGCGATCGCCTGCGCCGAGTCGCCATGCCGAATCGGGTTGAGGATCGAGAACAGTTGCCCCGCCTTGTCGCCCTGCCCCAATTTTGCGAATGCAAAAATCGACCAGATCGCGCCGTGCGTGTACTGGCCGCCGTTCTCACGGATGCCCGGCGGATAGCCCTTGATATAACCGGGGTCGAGCGGCGTTTTATCGAACGGCGGCGTGAACAGCAATGCGACCTTGTCGTCGTGGCGGATCAGGCGCTCGTCGACCGCGCCCATCGCCTGCGTTGCGTGCGTCAGATCGGTGACGCCGGACATCAGGCTCCAGGATTGCGCGATCACGTCGATCTTGCACTCGAGGCTCGCATCGGACCCGAGCGGAGTGCCGTCATCGTAGTAACCACGCCGGTACCATTTTCCATCCCAGCCGGCGTCATCCGCGGCAATGCGCACGCTTGCCGCGCACTGCTGCCAGCGCGCGACGCGCGCATCGTCGCCATGCGCACTCGCGGTAGCTGCGAATGCGTCGATGGTCGCAAGCAGGAACCACGCAAGCCACACGCTCTCGCCACGCCCTTTCTCGCCAACCCGATTCATGCCATCGTTCCAGTCGCCGGTACCGACCAATGGCAAGCCGTGCGCGCCCACCGAAAGACTCACGTCGAGCGCTCGTGCGCAATGCTCGTACAGACTGGCCGGCTGCGCCGCGACACTGGGCTTGAAGAACGCCTCGTTCTGCCCTTCGTTCAGTGCCGCGCCTTCGAGGAACGGCACGCTTTCTCCGAGCACAGTGGTGTCGCCAGTCACCTCGATATAATGGGCGACGACGTAGGCGAGCCAGATGCGATCGTCGGTCATCCGTGTACGGATGCCCTGCCCCGACGGTGGCAACCACCAATGCTGTACGTCGCCCTCGACGAACTGCCGCGCAGCTGCGCGCAGCAGATGCTCGCGCGCGATATCGGGGCGACTCACGCATAGCGCCATCACGTCCTGCAGCTGATCGCGGAACCCATAGGCGCCGCTCGCCTGGTAATACGCCGTGCGCGCCCACACCCGACAACCGAGCGTCTGGTACAGCAGCCAATCGTTGAGCAGGATGTCCATCGCGCGATCGGGCGTGCGCACTTGCACCGTGCTCTGCATCTCGTCCCAGACCCCACGCGCATCATCCAGCACCGCGTCCAGATCGGCGGTGCGATATTTTTTGATCAATGCCTGCGCATCGGCGGCCGATGCCGCGTCACCGAGCATGAACACAATTTCTATCTGCGCGTCCGGCGCGAGTTCGATGCGCGCCTGCAATGCTCCACAGGGGTCGAATCCCGCGCCAACACGCCCCGACAGCGGCGCGCCATCAAGCAGTGCCGCAGGCTTGTCGAGCCTACCCAACAGTCCAAGAAATTCTTGGCGATCACCGGTACACGAGGTCTGCCGACCGTCGAGATCCATGAACGCCACGCGCTCTCCGAACTCCGCGCGCCACGCGTTGCGCGCGAACAAGGCGCCGGTCGAAGCGTCGATCGAAGTCACCACGAACGGCGCCGAAGATACGCCATTGGCACCCAACTTCCATTCGACATACGCCGCGATCGACAAGCAGCGTGCACGGCCGGAGGTGTTGTGCAGCCGAAGACGTGACAACTTGATCGAATCGGCAACCGGGACGAACTGAAGCAGGTCGAGTTCGATGCCGTGCGCCGCATTCGTGAAGCGGCTGTAACCCTTGCCATGGCGTGCGTCGTAGCGCGCCGCAGGCACTCGAATCGGCAACGCGGTCGCGCTCCACAGATCAGCGCTGTCCACGTCGCGCAGATACAACACCTCGTGCGGCGTATCGCTGACCGGGTCGTTCGGCCACGGCGTGATGGAATTCTGCTGGCTGTTGATCGACCATGCATAGCCGCCGCCTTCGGCGGACGCGATGAAGCCAAACGAAGGATTGGCGACGACATTGATCCACGGCGCCGGCGTGCAGGCTCCGTCGGTGAGGTTGATCGCATACTCGCGACCATGCTGCGCAAAACCGCCGCGGCCGTTGTCGAACTCAAGTGACGTGACGGGGATGTTGGATTCCGCCCTTGCGGCGGAAACGGACGGGCGCAATGTTTGAGTGGTTTGCGAAAAAACAGCGCCATCAGCATCCGGACCGCGTGCCGGCGGTTGCTCCAGGCCGCCGTCGCCAGCATCGAGGACAACTCGCGCGAACGTCGACAGGCCATCGCGCAGGGTGGCGTCAACCTCGGAATCGCGCAGGGCGAACACACCAGCCGGCGCGCCGCTCGCATCCGCCTCGAATGCGTCTTTCTGCACCTGTGCAAGTTCGTCGAGCGTCGTCTGCAACGCTGCTGCGTCATTGCTCGGCGCGGTATTGAGCAGCACCACGTCGACGCCCAAGCGCTTCGAACGCCAGAACGTTTGTGCACGCAAGAGATCACGGACGCAGTCGATTCTTGCGGCCTCGGCGATGCGCAACAAGACGATCGGGCGATCACCCGAGATTCCCTTCGCCCACAACACCGGCGCACCGCCTTTGCCGCGCGAAAGGACGTCTCGCGGCGATCGCCAATGGGGATCAGTGACCAAAAGCGGCGCGACGAGACGCGCGTAGCATTGGCTTTGGCGAGTGTCGATACCCAGCCGCATGCGTTCCGCCACGACGTGTTGGGCGGTGCTCTCAAACGCCCGGTCGCATGCACTGGCATTACGCAACGCAGCGCCTTGCGCGATGGCCGCGTCGCGGGAGTCAGCCAACACGGTCCAGAATGCGACGCGCACTTGTGCACCAGGCGCGATGCTCACGCGACGACGCAGGCTGAAGATAGGATCGAGCACGCAGCCGGTCGTGTTGGACAGTTCAGCGCCAAGTTCCATCGCCTGTGCATGCCTCAACGTGCGGCCGCGCCCGAGGAAGCGCGCACGATCGGTCTCATGACTTTGCGCGCCCGAATCCGGCGCATTAGTGACGGCGAAATGTGCTGCCCAGACCGCCGCATCATCCGACGACCGCCGGCGGCGCGTGGCGAGCAGCATGCCGCCGCCCTCCTCCGTCCATTCGGTCTGCACGAACATTTTGGAAAAAGCCGGATGCGCGGCATCGCCGGCGGCCGACCCCAAGATCAATTCGGTATAGGACGTCAGTTCGATTTCGCGAGCGGCTTCCCCGTGGTTGGCAATCGTCACGCAGCGCAGTTCCGCGTCACAATCGCTTGCCACCGCCACGCTCAGCGTGGACGTCAGCGCACCGTTACGGCACACGAAATCAGCACGCGCCTCGGTCAGGGTCGCCTCATACTTGTCGTCGGCGGGACCACAAGGCTGCAGACCTGTCGACCAGACTTCGTCGCTCGCAACATCGCGCAACAGCACGTAGCTGCCCCACGCGTCGCAGGTCGGATCCTCTCGCCAGCGTGTCACCGCCAGATCGCGCCAACGGCTGAAACCGGAGCCAGCATCCGT
>JBDTWV010000003.1:0-22986 GCA_040006495.1 Dokdonella sp. | reverse complement strand
GCCAGCGCCACCTTCAATTTCCCGGCATCGTCTTCGCGCGGCCCGCGTGAGGCATAGCCGAGGATCAGGGTCAGCAGATGGTTGAAGTCGTGCGCGACGCCGGCCGCCAGTCGACCGACCGCCTCCACCTTCTGCGCGTGGATCAGTTGTTCCTTGACCCGCTCGCGCTCCTCGATCTCGACACGCAGCTGTGCATTGGCGGCAGCCAGTTCCTCGCTGCGTTCTGTCACCGTGCGCAGGCTTTCGCGCAGCGCAGTTACGCTGCGATCCACCACAATCGCAATGAACAGGAAGATGAATATGCTGGCCAGCCCGTCGAACGCCAGATCCATGGGATGACCGAGCTTGCCGGCATCGATGTCGGTCAGCGTACCCGCCGCGAACGTGGCCACCAGCCACAAGTACATCAGCCACAAGGCACGCCGCCCGACCATGAGGCCAGCCATGACAATCCAGATCACCTGAATCGGCTGCTCGAAACGATTTGCGGCCAAGCCACTCCCCAGGTAGGAAGCGAAGGTGAGCAATGCAGCGACGACCAGCAGTTGGCGGATTGCCCACTGAAACCGGCCGCGCCGGATCAAGGCCAGGCAGAACAGCGCCCATGCGCTCAAGATCAGGCTCATCGTCAAACTGACTGTCTCGCCCGGTCGCCATGGCACGTGAGTGTCAAACATCCGGAACAGCCACATCAGTGGCGGCAGTCCACCGAGCAGCACCAGCACGATCTGCAACATCGGCGCATTGCGCCGATCCACCAGGTCGGCGATCGGCACATCCGCCAACCAGCGCGCACTGGCACGCCAAGGTCCCTTGGGTTGCGCGGGCGCCTTCGTGGACATGTCAGCGTCTCCGATCAGATGCGCCCGACGTTATCACGCCCGCCGCAATGAGCCAGGCCCTCAATCCTCGCCGAGCGCGAGCACATAGCCCTTGCCGCGAACGGTACGCAGCGGAAACACCGTGTCAACCGCCGCCGCTGTTTTTCCACGCAGGCGATGCACCATCATCTCCAATCGATGCGGATCGAAATCAGTGGCATTGTCGCTCAGCGCAGTGATCAGTTCATCGCGCCGCACGGGTGTGCCAGCGCTGGCGAACAGCAGTCGCAGCGCCACGCGTTCGGGGCCGGACAGTTCGATACTGGTGCCATCGGGAGCGTACAGGTGCCAGCCATCCGTGCCGATCCGCCACGTCAGTGTCGGCGCCGGCTGTACCCGCCGCGCCAGACTGCGCAGGGTCGCGGCCAGCACGTCGACCTCGATCGGCTTGGCCAGGTAGATGTCCGCACCGGCGCCCAGGCCCTGGACTCGATCGACGTCGCTGCCACGACCGGTCAACAGCACGATGCCAACCGAAGACATCGAGCGCACATGGCGCGCGACCTCGAAGCCGTCGCCATCCGGAAGTCCCACATCGAGCACCACGATATCGAACGGTCCGCCGCGCAGGCATTCATACAACTGCGCCGCGCTGCCGGCCGCCGTCACCTTGAAGCCGGCTTCCTGCAAACCGGGAACCAGGATGTCATCCCTCAACA
This sequence comes from Dokdonella sp., assembly GCA_040006495.1. Classification (GTDB taxonomy): domain Bacteria; phylum Pseudomonadota; class Gammaproteobacteria; order Xanthomonadales; family Rhodanobacteraceae; genus Dokdonella_A. Next base: position 21,446 of record JBDTWV010000003.1, on the reverse strand, counting down.
CCGCGTCATCTTCGACCAGGACGACACGCGGTCGGGCTGGCAGGGCGTGGCGCTCGTCGTCGAAAGACATTCCGTCATACCCTCATTGTTGTGCGTCAACTGTAGATTTTGTCATGGCGCCGTGATGCTATGGAGCTGTGCTCGAAAGCAGGCGTGTCGCCAAACCGCCGACGCGCAGCACTGGATGCGACAGCGCCGCTGCGATCGAGGCATCCGTAGCCCACAATTCGACATCCGATTTGGCGCGCGACAGGCCGGTGTAAAGCAGCTGCCGCGACAGAATGCGATGCCCGGCATCCGGCGGCAGCAACACGGCTGCGCGCTCGTACTCCGATCCCTGACTCTTGTGGATCGTAACCGCGAACGCGCCATCGTGGGGTGGCAGCGTGCCAGTGGCCAGTCCGCGCGCCGCGACGCGACCATCCGGCAGCGTTGTCTGAAACCATACGCGCAGCGTGCCTGAGGCATCTCCCAGCACGACGCCGACGTCGCCGTTGAACAGCCGCGCAGAGTAGTCATTGCGCGTGATCATGATCGCACGCCCCGGATACCACCGTTGCTCCGGCGCAATATTCCAATGCCGCCTGAGGCGCTGCTCAATTGCACGATTGACCGCGAGCGCACCGAAACTGTCCTCACGCAGTGCACACAGCAACTGTTGTCGAGCAAGCGCACGCAACGCGGCAATCGCGGCATCGCTGTTGTGCTGCTCGATGCATTCGCGCTCGCTCCCCTGCGCTGTATCCATGCACGCGGCCAGCATCGGCCGAATCGGCAGATCGGCCAGTTCGCTCCCCCAGCGATCCAGCTGCGTGTGCAATTGCGCCAAGTTGTCGACGTTCTCGGCGCGCGCGTGTTTCCCGGCCGCAGCAAATGCGCTCGCAAACGCATCGGCCTGCCCGCTGCGCACGGCTTCATTGATCGACACCAGATATTGTTCTGCTCGGAAACTGTGTTCGAGACGAACGAGTTCCGGCGCGTGCTGTGACTCCAACGCTCCGACCACATCCATCAGCACGGACCCTGCGGCGACCGAGGTCAACTGATCCGCATCGCCAACCAAAATCAGGGTCGCGTCGCTGCGCAATGCGTCGAGCAATGCGCGCAACATGCCCAGATCGATCATCGACGCTTCGTCGATCACCACGATGTCGGCGGCCAATGGATACGCGGCACCGCGCGTGAACACATTGCGTCGCGGATCGAAACCAAGCAGGCGGTGCACGGTCAGCGCGTCGCTATCGGGAATGCACGCCAGCAGCGGTTGCCACTCGACCGGCAATAGCGCGCCATCGGCAGCCTGCAACTTCTTCTTGCCTTCGCGCAACGATTGCAACAAACGCTGCGCCGCCTTGCCGGTTGGCGCGGCGACCTGGATCGTGAGCGGCCCGCTGCGGTGCCGCCGCAGCATCAACAACATGCGCAGCACGGTGGTGGTCTTGCCCGTGCCGGGACCACCGGTCAGCACAAACAGGCGTCGACCGACCACCGCGGCGACCGCATCGCGCTGGCGTTGCACTGCCGTCGTGCGATCACCGTGGAACAGCGTGTCGAGATCGTCAACCAGCGCGGCTGCAGCCACCGGATGCGCGACAGCGCGCCGCGCACGGATCTGTTCGGCGATGCGTACCTCGTGCGCGTGATTGCGCCACAGCGCGAAGCGGCCGCCGGCATCGAGCACGAACGGTGTCGGGTGCGGTGATTCGCCGTCGCCGACCAATGCGCCGGCGCGCAGCGCGTCGACCGCCGCCGGTGTCAACAGCGGCATGCCATGCCGCCCCGCTGCGTCACCAAGCAAGGGCAATGCGCTGTCGCCCATGCCATCAGCCACGCTCGCCCATGCGGCGACGGACGCGAGGTCGGACGAACCACCATGGGCGCGGACCCAATGCGCCAGAGCACGATCGAGCGGACGCCATGCGTCGGCGGCAACCTCGTCCGTTCCACGTGTGAACGAATACCTCATCATGCCGCCTCCTGTGTGGACGGGGCGCTGAACACCGCATCGACCGCATCGAGCAGCGCGTCGTCGAAACGATGGCGCCAAACTCCCGCGCCTGGCGCGAGTCCGACCGCGCGGACGAACAGATAGATTGCCTCGCCAAGATGCTGGTCGCGCTGATAGTCGACGATGCGCTGGCGCAGGTAGCGCTCCACCGCGATGGTGTAGAGCAGCGCCTGGAAGCGATAGTGATGCGCGTCCATCGCAACGCCCAGCGCATCCGGCATATAGGCGTCCAGCCGGTCACCTAGATTGTTGCTCTTGTAGTCCAGGATGTGGAACCGGCCGGCGTGTTCAAACACCAGATCGATCTTGCCGGTCATCAATCCTCGCAATGTGGTCAGCGCGATGCCAGGTGGCACCAGTGCCACCTCGCCGTGGTGCACGCACGCCTCGCGCAGGCGCTTGACCGATACCGCATCGAGCACGAAATGGAACGCCATCTCGGCGCGCTGCTCACGTGCGCTGACCGCGCCCAGATGCAGGCCGGACGCGAGCTCCGCGGCGAGCACGCCATCCAGTCGCGAAGCGATGCGTGTCAGCGCTGTATCCACCGGCAACTCGCCAACCCGCACACCCTCGGCACGCAGCGCGCGCCGGACCAGATCGCGCTGCTCGATCATCGGCACGCCGATCTGGCGCGTTTCAAACATCGTGTGCAACGCGTTGCCGAAGTCGGGGCCGCGCAGGGTCGCCAGTTCGAGCAGGGTCGGATGCGGCGCTGCAGCCGGCGCCGCTTCGAGCGCAGCGGTCACATCGGTGTCGTCCGGCGGCATCGCTTCGATGGTGGCTTCATCATCAGCCGGCGCCTCCTCACGCAGCGAGTCCGTGCGCGGCCGGGTCAACGCCGAGAAGCTCCACGTACTTTCGAAAGGAGGGCGTCCGGGCGAACGCAGCACGTGAGGCTCGCGATTGGTCGCGACCAGCGGAGGACAAAAGTCGGCGCGTTCCTGCTGCCACGGGGCGTCGATCCAGCGCACGTGCGGCAAGTGAACAGCGCCGTTCCCCCGCGCCAGCAGACGCTCAATCAGCACATCGAGCGCGGAACGCTCTGGATCGACCTGCGCTTTGCTGGATCGTGCGCTGCTCGCTCGCCCGGGCCACATCGCGTAGACATGACAGGCGTGGATCGCGCGCGTCAACGCAACGTAGAGCACGCGGAAGCGTTCGTCCTGGCCTTCGCGGTTGTACTGCGCCTCCGCCTCGGCGCCGAAACCAATCACGCGCCGATCGCACAGCGGTTCGTGGATCACCGCCGTCTTGTCGAGCACGTGCTTGCCATGCGCCCACATCAGCGGCAGGAACACGATCGGAAACTCCAGGCCCTTGCTCGCATGCAAGGTCATCAGGCGCACGCGTTTCGCGTCGGATTCGATGCGCAGCTGCTTGTCATCCGCCGCGTCGCCGCCATCGCCGCCTTCACCGCTGCGCTGGTCGGCCAACCATGCCAGCAACTGGCTGGCGCCATGCAAGGTTTCGGCCTGTTCCTGCAATAGTTCGCCCAGATGACGCAAATCGGTCAGCGCGCGTTCGCGCTCGGCCGCAAGCGGCACGCGCGCCATCGCGCGCTGTGCGAAATCGAGCACCACGGCGAGCACGCCGTCGCGCTGCCACCTGTGCTGAAGTTCGGCAAACCGCTGCGCGTACGGCTGCCACTGCTGCGGCGCATCGCGCAGATCGCGCAGCTGCGCAAAATCCAGGCCGCCGAGGCGGGTCGCGAGCGCAGCGCGCACCGCGCCTTCGTCACCGGCGTTCTCGACTGCGTACAACACCACCTGCAACTCGCGCGCCCAATCGGTCTCGAACACGCTGCTCTTGCCGGCGCCGACGCAGGGCACGTGGCGTTCCTGCAGCAAGCTGCGCATTTCCACGATCTGCGGATTGGTCGGCAGCAGTACCGCGATATCACCGGGCTCGACACGCCGCTCGCCAATGCGGTAACGATCATCTTGCAGCATCGCGGCGATCTGGTTCGCGCACGCCGCCAAGGCCAGGGCACGCCGTTCGCCCGCGCCGGCGGGAACCTCGGCGTTGTAGTGCAGCACCAGCGGCTGCGCCGCTTCGCCATCCGGCGCTTGATAGGGTTCCTTGTCGCAACGCGAACTGGCCGCGACGGGCTGGGCTCGGATCGGATGCTGCGCGTCCGCGCTGAGTACGTCGCGATCGTGTGCGAACAACTCGTTGAGCGCCGCCACGTACGCGCGCGACGAGCGGAAATTGGTATCGAGATCGAGCTTGCTGTCGATCCGCTGCGCCGCGGCGAGGTAGGTCGCGATGTCGCCACCGCGGAAGCGGTAGATCGCCTGTTTGGGATCGCCGATCATCACCAGCCGGCCGCGCGGCGCGCCGGCTTCGTCACGGTAAATGCGATCGAGGATCGCGTACTGCTGCGCGTCGGTGTCCTGGAATTCGTCGATCAGCGCGACCTTCCATTCGGCGAACAGACGATCGGCCAAGCCACGCGAATCATCGACGAGCGCGCCATGCACGCGGGACAACAGGTCATCGAAGGTCAACTGCGCGGCGGCGGCGAGGCGCTCGTCGCGACGGGTGCGCATTTCAGCCGTCCATGTCTGCCACGCCGCCACGTCGGTCGCGGCGGCGGCGTAGCCTTGATAGCGCAGGATCGTGGCGATGGTCTGCATCGCAGGCTCCGCCAGCAGCGCGTCGCGTTGTTGCAAGTCGAGCAATTCAGCCCGATTCGCAAGATGTCCCATTGCGGTGCTGCCGGGCCGCTTGTCGTGATCGCGCACCCAGTTCGCCAGCGCGGCGATCGACTTGCGCAGTGTCGCACTCTGGCGCCCCGTCGGCGTCGGCGACCAGATTCCCTCGCGCGCCGCAAACGCGTCGAGCGTGTCGGCCGTGCGCTTCGACAGCGCGCGCGCGATCTCATCTTCGCTTGGCGCCCACAAGCCAACGCCTGGCGTCAGGCAAAGCTTCAGGCGTGCCTTCAGCGCGGCCCGCGTGCTGGCGGATACCAAGGATGGCGGAGCGGCCGGCCCGTGCTGCAGGCGGCGCCACAGATCCTCGGCCAACTGTTCGAGCACGCTGTCGTCGGACACCATCTCGCCGAGCCCGAACGCGCTACCGCTCTCGAACGGATAGTCGACGAGAATGCGTCGACACAGGCCGTGCAGCGTGGTGATCGGCGCCATGTCGAGCTCGGCCAAGGCCAGCCGCAGACGCTGCAAATCGCGTTTGGCTTGAGCGGCATCGGCGCTCCAGCGGCCGTACAACCACGCGGTATCCGGCGCTGCATCAGCGGCGGCGACAAACGTCTGCGTCGCGATCGCATCGAGTGCGAGTTGCTCGGCCCAGATCAGGCGTGCGCGCACACGCGCGCGCAATTCCTGCGCCGCCGCGTCGGTGAAAGTCGCGACGACGATTTGGCGCGGCGTCAGCGGTGGCGCATCCGGCGCGGCCGGCTCCAGCAGCAGGCGCAGGTACAACACCGATATCGTCCAGGTCTTGCCGGTGCCGGCGCTGGCCTCGATCAGGCTGCGCCCGCCTGGCGCAAGCGGCAGCGTGCACCAGTCCTCTGCAAGAGTGACATGACGCGGCAATGGCTCAGTCATGGAGCGGCTCTCCATCCGTGTCGAGGTTGATCAGCGCGAACAGCAGGCGCGCATTGCGGGTCAGTCGATCGTAGTCGGCATAGCCGGGCTCGAAGCGTGCGTCGCGGGCGAGCACACCCGCGTAGCCGGGTGCGTAGTCGCGCTCGCCGACGACGAATCCGCCACCCGCCCAGGTTTGCTCTGGCCGCGGATTCTCCTTCGTGCCGGAGACTTCCCAACTGGTCTTCGGGAAGTACCAACGCGGCTTTGTTTCGGCGTCGGCCCAGAACGCAAACAGCGCTTCCACTCGACGTCCGAGGTCAGCACGCATCGCATCTGCCGTCGACAGGTCGCCGTTGCGACACGCGTGCACGAACGCTTCGTCCCAGCGGTTCAGCGCGTCCTGCCAGGGATGTTCATCGCCCGGAATCAAGATCATCACTCGCGCGGGCTGCGTGCCTTCGCCATCGTCGAGCCGCAGCAACGCCCATTCGACAAACAGGCCGATGCGCTCTTTGAAGGTGAGCGCATCCTCATTCTTCTTGTCCGGAAACACGTCGAACAACCAGCGTGCTTCGGCCGTTTGATGCACCCGCGCGAGTTCGCCGATCACTCGGAAATTGCCGATCCGACGATCGACCGGCAGCGGCGTCGCGTCTGGCAGGCCACGCGCAAAAAGCTCATGGTGGCGCGCGATGTCGAGCACCTTCTGTACCTTTTCCGCTTCGACAGCCCAAGCCTGATCGCCGACATGACCGGGCGGCCACAAACCATCCCAGCGCAACCAGTGGGGCGGCGCATCCGGCACGCGCATTCTCCCTTCCGGATCGCCGGCGAGCTCCAGGAACAGTCGCCGCGCAACGCGTTCGATGCTCTCGAACGCCGCGTCCAGCGATTCGCTGCTGCGCAGGCGCTCGTCGGCCAGCGCATCCAGGCGCAGGTTAAGGCGATCGCGCAGCACCTGCCTCCCGGGATCCTTGTAGTACGCGAGCACCTGGCTCAGCGGCACCAGCGCTGGTCCATCCGATGTCGAGGCCGGCGCCGGCGAGGTGTCGGCAAAGAACGGCTGCATGGCGCGCGGTGCGTCGCTCGCCAGCTGCGCCATATCCGTGCGGAATGAATACAGACGCGGATCGCTGGCGTCGAAATAGCGTCGATCGAACGGCTGCAGTGGATGCCATACCTGCCATGGCCGATCCGCTGCTTCGCGCTCGACTCCGCGCAAGCCTGCGCGCTCATCGAACAGATTCAGCAACTCTGCGAGAGGCGTCGACGGATTGCGCGGCTTGGCGTCGCGCACGCCTTCGCCGACATAGCTCAGATGCAGCACATCGCGCGCGGACATCACGGTTTCCAGAAACAGATAGCGATCGTCGTTGCGCACGTCGCGATCGCCAATGCGCGGCCGGCGCGCCATCAGATCCAAGCCGCCATCGCTTGGTGCACGCGGGAAGTCGCCGTCGTTCAAACCGAGTACTGCGATCACGCGGAACGGGATCGCGCGCTGTGGCACCATGCCACAAAACGTGATGCCGCCCATCAGGAAACGCTGGCGCTCCGGCGCCGCGGCGAGGCGTTCGAGCAACACCTCGCGCACCACGCTGAATTCGAGTAGAGGATCGAGTGCGTCGGCATCGGTTTCACTCTCGATGATGCGCACGAAACGGTACAACTGGGCCACCGCGTCACGCGCGGCCGCATCGCCGAAATCGACGCGGAACAGCGTATCGACGAGCTTTGTCAGGCGTGCTCCCCACTGCGAGGCGTGGCGCGCCTGGCTCATGTCGCGACGCAGTGCGGCCAACTGCTGCAGCAGGCGATCGAGCGCGCCGATCACTTCGGCCTGCGGTCCATTGACGCCTTCGATCGGCAGCAGGCTCGAACCATCTTCGAACGTATACGCGACGCGTACGCCGTCACCGCTTTCGCCGAACACGTAGCCGCCGAGCAGACGATCGATGCCCCACGCAAACGTGTGCTCGTCGATGCCCGGCACGCCGAACGATTCGCGGAACGCGGAATCCAGCGCCCACGCAACCCGGCTGCGCTCGAGCCAGCCATGCAGTACGTCGATTCCGGCTTGGTCGAGGCCAAGCGCGCGCGCAATCTCCGGCACTTCGAGCAGGTCCATCACCTCTGGCGCGGTCAAACGTGATTGTGGCAATGCAAGCAGGGTCTCGAATGCCGTGAACAGGCGATGCGAGCGCGAAACTGAGACGTCGGCCAGGTGATAGGGCAGCGCACCCTCGTGATGGCCAGCCGCGCCGAACACGGCGCCGAGCAAGGGCACGTAGGCCTGGATGTCCGGCGCCATCACCACAATATCGGACGGCTTCAGTGCCGGGTTTTCGAGACGCTCGCGCAGCAACGCATCGCGCAGAACTTCGAGTTCGCGCAGACGTGTGTGGCATACGTGCACGCGCAGCGAGCGGTCCTCCAATGCGTACTTGGCACCTGGTTGGCCGGGTTCGATCAACCGCGGATCGAGACGACGCAGGCTTTCCTGCAATCCCTGCAGGCGATTCAAGGTGCCAAGAGGCTTTTCTTCATCCTTCCAGTGGCGAACTTCGAGGCGCACATGATCGCTTTGCGACAGTGCCAACATCAAATGCTGGCCGATGCGCCCCCAGCTTGCGAGTAGTGGGTGACTCTGTTCGAGAAACAGCTCGTCTGCCTCCGGCGGCAATGCATCCTGCGCGACCAGCGCCTTCAAACGGGCAAGGTCAGACTGCAGTCCGGCCCAATATTCGATGCACGGATCAGGCAGGTACAACGCGACCAGTCGATGCCGCGCGACTGCCTGCAACATTGCCCATTCCGACGGCGCCAGATGGCTGATTCCGAACACGTGCAGCGGCTCGTCGGCCATCCCATCCGATGCGCCACACTGCAGCGCGCGCACGAGGTTTCCCAGCAGCTCACCCCGATGCGGCGTACCGATCTGTTCGCGCAGCGTGCGCCACAGCGGCGCGAGGAAGGTCTGCTCCGGAACAGCATCGCGACCGGCCGCCCACGCTTTCAGCCAGTCCGGCCGATACACCAGATAGCGCGTGTAGATGCGCGCGATGCGATCGGCCAGCTGGAAGCGTCGGCGCGCGACATCTGCGCCGCGCAGGTACGCCTGGATCTGCGCATCATCGATGTCGTCCAGGCATTCGTGGATGCGCCAGCGCAGCGCCTCGCGGCGATATGGCTGCAAGGCGACCGCAGATTCGCCAAGCACGCGCACGGCAAGCTCGTCCAGCCAAGCACTGGGCAGCAAGACGTCGACGTTTGCAACGATGCTGCCGGCGCCAGCGCGGCGCGCGAGTTCGCGCACCAGCCATTGCTGGATGCCCGGATGCGCGGCGATCACGGTGTACGGCGCGAGCACGTCAGCCGGTGGATTGCTTTTCATCAGTTCGAGCAAGGGTTCGAGCAATGCTTCGAGTCGACTGGCCCGAAAGATCGTGATGCCACCAAGCGGTGTCGGCGTGTCGTCCATGTCGCCCATCAGCGTCCCCTCGTCATCGCGAAACCTCGTCACGTCCAGAGTCGCAATGTAGCGTGAAGGCAGGTGGCTGACACGCATGTGCGTGCTGTTCCCTGGTTCAGCTCGATTGCCGGTGGCGAATGTCGCCGAACGACGCTGTGACAATCCTGTGCAACGTGGCAGCACCGATAGTTCGTGTGCCACTTGGGACGATCTGAAGCGCAGCCTCGCACCCTGTCTTGCGCGGCATCACCCTCGGGAATCTATCGAATGTCCGGCAGCGATTGCCGGAGCGAGTCAATATCAGCCCATGGGTCAGCTGCCCTTCTCTGGATACGGCGAAGCGCGTTGCCGATCGTGAATGCGTCCCCGCTCTTGATTCGCGCGAGCGCTCCCCACGCCAGCGGCATTGCCACGCCCGCCGTCGGCCGCGCGCGCAGTGAGTACGATGCCACGCTGGTCGAGCCGCGACCGTTGCGCAACCAGTCGATGAAGATCTTGCCGACGCGATTCTTCTCGCCCGCAGTATCCGTGAATTTCCCCGGTTCGAGCGTCGCCAGCGCGCTGGCAACCGCATGCGCAAACGTTTTTACTTCCTCCCATGGCGCGGGCGGGTTGAGCGGAACAACGACATGCAATCCCTTGCCGCCGGACGTGCGCACATACGAGCTCAGTCCGATCGACTCCAGATGCTTGCGCAATGTCCGCGCACCGGCGCTGACCTGCGACCAGGCCACCGACGCATGCGGATCGAGATCGAACACGATCCGATCGGCGCGATCGAGGCTGCCGTTGCGAGCGCCCCACGGATGGAATTCCAGCACGTTCATCTGCACCAGTTCGAGCAATCCTTTTTCGCTGTCGATGTAGAGATATTTTTCGCGGCTGGTCTTGTCATGCACGTCGATGCCGTGGATGTCGGGTCCCCAGCCTTTTCCAGCATGTTTCTGGAAGAAACATTGCGCGTTGACACCGTCGGGACAGCGCACCACCGACAACGGTCGCTCGGTGATCTCCGGCAGCAACCACTTGCTGATGGCGCGGTAATAGCGTGCAACGTCGGCCTTGCTGATGCCGGCGTCGGGAAACACGATGCGCTCCGGATGGGTGAGTGCGGCAAACTTCTCCGCGTCGGCAGGGGATGCTTTCGTTGCCGTTGCGCTCCCCGCTTTTGTCTTCATATCGGAAGGCTCCAGTAAACCATCCAGACACTTGTCATCGCGCAGCGCCTTGAATGCGGTTTGGCGCAGAAGGCCCTGGCCGCCCACGCCCTGAGAAAACACTTCGACCACGAGGCGTGGCTCGACCCAGATGGCGAGCGCGCGATCCTTGCGCGCCATCAACGCGATGTCTGCACGTGGCTCATCGACAACGCCTCGCTTGAGCCGCCGCAGCAGATCAAGCAATTTCGCGCTTGAAAAACCGGTCCCCACGCGTCCCACGTAGCGCAGCACGCCATCGTTCGGCGTGGCCAACAGCAAAGCGCCGATCCCGGCCCGGCTTCCTTTCGGCGCGGTGTAGCCGACAATGACGAATTCGTCCGACGCGCGCGCCTTGGCCTTGACCCAATCGCCATTGCGACCGGCCCGGTATGGGCTGTCGATACGTTTGCTGACCACGCCTTCCATCCCTGCAGCTGTGGCTTGGTCGAAGACTTGCTTGCCATGCCCGATCTGGTGCTCGCTGTAGCGCAGGGTTGGATGGGGGTGCGTGGCGAGCAGCCCGGCCAGTATCTGCTTGCGTTCGATCAATGCCGCGTCGCGAAACGACCGACCGTTCAAATGCAGCAGGTCGAACACCATGTAGATCAGCGCTCCGCCTGCCTTCGCGCGAAGGCGTGCCTGCAGCGCGTTGAAGTCGTCGCGGCCATCGCGCAGCACGATCATTTCACCATCGAGTTGCAAGCTGTCCATTTTCAACGCAGCGATTGCGCGCGCCAACTCCGGTACCTTGGCGGTCCACTCGATCGCGTTGCGCGACCACAGCCGGACTTCACCCGCGACCGCGGTAGCCAGTATCCGATAACCATCCCATTTTGCCTCATGGAGCCAGCCGTCCCCCGAGGGCGGCACTGCCTGCACGCGGCACAGCTGCGGCGCGAACGCTTCGTTGAGAAGCCTCGCGCGCTTCGAACCCGCTATTCCGACGTGTTTTGTCAGTGCTGTTTTGGAAGCTAGCAACGGTGGATCCGATACATTTTTCCGCACTTTCTTGCGCACTACGGATTTGTGAAGCTCTGTTGGACCAACGACGAAGTCGTCGGCTTCTTGCGGTCCCGCGTACTCATCGCGATGTTTGATCAACAACCATTGTTGCTTCGCGCGTTGCTTGCGGGTGCGCACCAACACCCACGACCCACGCAGCACCTTCCCGTGCAAGGTGAATTTCAGTTCTCCGCGGGCGAGTCCTTCGTTCGCATCCCCGATCGGCTCCCATGTGCCATGATCAAACACATCGACATGACCGGCGCCGTAGTTGCCTTGGGGAATGTCGCCCGAAAACGTTGCGTAAGCGATCGGATGATCCTCCACTTCGACGGCCAGACGCTTGATATCCGGATCGAGACTGGGCCCTTTCGGCACCGCCCAGCTTTTCAACACCCCGCCAAGTTCCAGCCGAAAATCGTAATGGCGATGCGACGCGTGATGAAGCTGAATGACGAAGATGGCTCGCTTGCGGCGACGACCGCCGCGCTCGGGCTCCGGGGTCGCATGAAACGTTCGCTTGCGCTTGTATTCGCTGAGGCTCATGCCGATGGGTGGCCCGTACAATTCGACGCTGCCATGACGGCATGCGTCGTGGTTATCAGCAAGGTCGACCGAAGTGGTCGACTCACCCGTGCCGTCATCCGTGCCGCAGGACAGCGACGATGACGGACACCAGGCGAGCCGGACGTTCAAGCTAGATCCAGACGCTGGAACGGAGATTAAATGCGCGTGGACTTCATCGTGATTCGCTGAATCGGCGCTAACGCTCCGAGCGTGATCTCGATATCAGGCTGGTTCGAAATCGCCACCCAATCTAGCATCGAGGCAGGATCACTCAAGAGGAGACGCTCATGGCCCGTCCAGTCTGGAATGGAACCCTGTCATTCGGATTGCTCAACGTCCCGGTGTCACTGATGCCTGGCGAGCGCCGCGTGGATTTGCACTTCCGCATGCTCGATTCACGCAACAACGCGCCAATCCGCTACGAGCGCGTCAATGCCGAAACCGGCGCCGAGGTTCCGTGGAAGGATATCGTCAAGGCGTTTGAGTACGACAAGGGCAGCTACGTGGTACTGAAACCCGAGGACATCCAATCCGCCGCGCCGCAGAGTCACGAGTCCATCGATGTCGAAGCGTTCGTGGATGCCGATTCGATCGCACCGCAATTCTTCGAGAAGCCCTATTTCCTCGTTCCCGGCAAGAAAGCCGAAAAGGGCTACGTATTGTTGCGCGAGACGTTGAAGAAGACCAAGCGCATCGGCATTGCACGCGTGGTGATTCGAACCCGCGAATATCTGTGCGCAGTGATGCCTCAGGGCGATGCGTTGCTGATGAACCTGCTGCGCTATCCGCAGGAACTCGTCGATGCCGACGACTATGCATTTCCGAGTACCAAACTCCAGGGCCACCGTATTTCGAAAGCGGAACTGGCGATGGCCGAGCAGCTGGTCAAATCGATGAGTGGGGTATGGAAGCCGGGTGACTACAAGGACGAATTCCGCGCGCGCCTGTCCAAGGTCATCGAAAAGCGCATGAAGACCAAGGGCGTCGTGAAATCACTCGTTGAGGAAGCATCTGTGCCGGAGCACGCCACGACGAATGTGGTCGATTTCATGTCGTTGCTGAAGAAGAGTCTCGCCAGCAACAAACGCACGCCGGCGAAGAAGGCCGTGGCCAAGGTTGTTTCGAAAAAGCGAGTCGTCAAAAAGTCGGCAACCAAACCCGCTAAGCAAAAGCGCCGAACGCTGGCTTAACCCTTAACGGCCCATTGGGGGAAGCAGCCTGGATCTGATTCCCAAACTGCACCAGCTAGCGCGGCGATTGCGCGTGGACGGCAGACGCATGCGTAGCCTCTGGTACGCCAGCCGCTGGTCCCACAAATCGCGTCTGCTGAAGTAAGCCGCCTTGCGTCGCGCTTACGGCTCAAGCTACGCGTGCTTGACGCAGAAGATATCCGCGACCGAATCGGATTCGATGCGCCGATCGCGCTTCTTACCTCCATTGCCGCCGAGATCGATCCCTGCCAGACCACGCATCGCCTACTCGCAAAGTTTCTCAAGATGGGTGGCCGCGTGCGATCGCACTACGCCGGCTGAGTTCAAATCTCATCGCCGCGGCGTGGTCGCACACCTCGACGATGGCGCAACCGTTCGCTGTGACAACTTGATCTTCGCGGCCGGCTACGAAAGCCCGCAATACGGACCACATGGGCGCTTCGCGATGGCCTACGGAGGCAATGGCATCACCTGCAGCCTTATGGGCACCGAACTGTGGCGCGACCGGTCACAACACAAACGCCATCCCTTTAGTGATTTGGTCTCGTTAGCGCGCTTTAGTGATTTGGTCTCGTTAGCGCGCTTGAAGCGATAGCTGACCCACCAGCGTGGCGCGCCTCAACGGCTCGCCGGGCGCCGCCTGTTTTCAAGTGGAGAGATTGCGGGCGACAACTGAATGCACGCTGTGTTCAGCGAACGCGCGTTCAGCGTTCCGTCTGCTCACGTGAGCAACACTCGCGTCCAATTGATGGAGACGGTCATGAAGAATTTTCTCGCGCAATTCTTTCGCTCCGCCACACGTCAGCCATTGCCGTTCAAACCACTTGCGACAATCAATGTACCGAGCGACGCTACCGGCCCGGTCGCCCCGCAGCATCGCACGCCCTTGCCACCCCGCGCGGGCGAATCCAACCGCAGCTGCTGTCATACCAATCAGCTGTCGTCTTGAACTCGCCGAGAAAGAACGTCTCGTATATGCGTCGCTCTACACCGAGGCGAACGGCTGGATAAAGCGCGGCCATGGCCCTCAGTGCGCGGTCGACACACGCCAAACCCGGTTCCCGACATCGTCTGCCACAAGAAGGTCTCCGCTCTTGCCTATCGCGACGCCGACAGGACGCCCGCGCGCATGGCCTGCCGCGTCCAGGAACTCCGTAAGAACATCCTCCGGTGGTCCGCTCGGCTGGCCATTCGCGAACGGCACGAAGATCACCTTGTAACCCACGGCAGGCCTGCGGTTCCAAGAGCCATGCTGCGCGATGAACGCGCCATCGCGATAGTGCGCTGGAAGCATCGCACTCGTATAAAACACCAGTCCAAGCGAAGCGGTGTGGGCGCCCAGCGCATAGTCGGGAACCAGGGCGCCGGCGACCAGATCCGGCTGCTGCGGCTGCGCGCGTTTATCGATGTGCTGTCCGTAGTAACTATACGGCCAGCCATAAAATGCACCTTGCTTGACCGCGGTCATGTAGTCCGGGACGAGATCGCCGCCCAATTCGTCGCGTTCGTTCACGGTCACCCACAGCGCTCCGGTTTGCGGCTGCCAGGCCATACCGTTGGGATTGCGGAGGCCTGAGGCGAACACCTTCGACAGCGCCGTTTTCGGATCAACTTCAAGAATCAATGCACGCCCCTGTTCCTGCGCAAACCCGTTTTCGCCGACGTTGCTGTTGGAACCGACCGACACGTACAAGCGCGACCCATCCGCGCTCGCAACCACGTTCTTGGTCCAGTGATGGTTGATCGCTCCGGCGGGAAGATCGACCACCTTCTGTCCTGGTTCTGTGATCTCGGTTTCACCCTCGTGATAGGGGAACCGAACGATCGAATCGGTATTGGCCACATATAGCGTGTTGCCGACCAAGGCCATTCCGAACGGGGAGCTCAGACCCTTAATGAAAACGGTCTTCACCTCGGCAACGCCATCGCCATCCACATCGCGAAGCAGCGTGATGCGGTTGGCACTGGGCAATCCCGACCCCGCATTTTTCATGATTTTTTTCATCACCCAACCTTTGATGCCTTTTGCATCGTCCGGCTTGGGCGGCGCGTCGCTTTCGGCAACCAGCACGTCGCCATTCGGGAGCACGTAAAGCCAGCGTGGATGTTCCAGACCCTCGGCGAATGCGTTGACCGCGAGGCCGGCGGCTGCAACCGGCTTCTGTCCCTGTGACCAACCTGTCGCCGGCGCGGTATTGACCGTGGGCAGCCAGTGGTGCTGCGGCGACGGTAGCGTCGGATTGGCTCCATACCCCGACGAAGATGGCAAAGTCGCATTGCTCGAACAGCCGCAAAGGGAGGTCGCACCAAGCACGACCGCGAAGGCGAGCCCGCACGGATGGGAAATCATGGGATACAACCTCCTGAAGGGGGCCGACAAGTTCGTGCGTCGATGTGCGTTCCACGCAAACATGATGTGGACCGATATGCGACAGCATAGCGAATCGGCCCGCAGCCGTCGGTCGCAGGTGGCGATCGCTGGTTGAATCGGCGCATTTGAATGGTTGGCTGCTGTGCGACAATCGCCAAGCAAGCGGGCGACGACAGGCCACGCGAGGATCTCGATTGCGCTTTACCCCCTTTTCAACGTGGATTGTTCGCCTGTCTCTGCTATGGGCGTCACTGATCGTGATCGTTGGCGCGTCGTATCTGGTGCGCCAGGATGCGACAGCGCGAACGGTCGACGCGATGCGTTGGGTCGCGCATACGCATCAAGTGCGCGAAACCATGTTCGATTTGATGGCCTCGCTCAATGAAATGCAGGCCGCGGTGCTTGCATCGCGGATAGTCGGTGTCGCCAACACGATGTCCGAACGGTATTCCGTCGCACATGCGCACTACGGCGACCTGCTCGATGCGTTGCGCAAACTCACCGTCGATAGTTCCGAACAGCAGGAACGTATCGGCATGCTGCGAGCACGCGTCGAAGATCGCGTCGCCGTTTTTGACAAGTTGATGCACGGAACCGGAAGTCCTGACGAGGTTGCCGCGCAGACTGAAATCGCGGTCAGCCGTTTTTCGACCGACGATGTCACCCAGGGGATCCTTAACCGGGAACAGGCGCTCGTCGGCGCACGTCAGGCGCATGCCGATCGCGAGGTACGCAGGAATCAGCGGCTGACGCTGATGACGATGCTCGCGCAAATCCTGCTGCTCGGTGCCGTCATCTGGGTGTCGGAGCGTCAGGTCCGTCGACGCGCGGCAGCAGAAGCGGAAACGCGCCAAGCGGTCGGGCGCGCGCGCCTGATTGTTGAATCCGTGCGCGAACCGATCGCAATCATCACGGCGGACCTCATCGTTCTGCAAGCGAATCGCGCATTCGGGGATTTTTATGGCGCGTCTGGCGCTTTGCATGGTGTGCTGACCGCGCTTCCCGGCTGGGGCGATGATCTTGCGCTACATCAGAAATTGCGCGACGTATCGCTGACGCGGCGCGAATTGTGGGATTACGAGACGGTGCAACAAACCGCAGACGTGACGCGCAATGTGGTCGTCAACGCACGTCCGATGGTATTGCCTGATATTAGCGACACGGTCGCATTGCTCACGGTCAGCGACTTGACCGCATACAAACGTTCAGAGTCGCAGATTCTCGAGCTCAATCGTCAGCTGGAGGGCAAGGTTGCGCAGGTGACCGAAGTCAATCGCGAACTCGAGGCATTCTCGTATTCGGTGTCACACGATTTGCGCGCGCCGCTTCGCCATATCTCCGGATTCGCGGAAAAACTGAAGCTTGCATTTGCCGCCAACCCGGATGAAAAGCTGACGCACTACTGCGATGTCATCAGCGCATCCACACGCCGGATGTCCACGTTGATCGAGGACCTGTTGAGCTATTCGCGGCTGGGTAAGCATGCCCTGCGCCTCCAACCGGTGGACATGCAATCGCTGGTCGAGGAAGTGCGCGCCGTGCTGATGTCGAGCGTGGAGGGCCGCAGCATTACCTGGCGCCTGGCGCCCCTGCCGGTCGTCGTCGCGGACATGTCCATGCTGCAATTGGCTTGGCAAAACCTGCTCGACAACGCGATCAAGTACAGCGCGGGGCGCGACGAGGCGATCATCGAGATAGGCAGCGACGAGCGTGGCGACGAACGCATCTTTTGGGTGCGCGACAACGGGGCCGGCTTCGACATGCGTTATGTCGACAAATTGTTTGGGGTATTCCAGCGCCTGCACAAGGCCTCGGCGTTTTCAGGTACGGGCATTGGTTTGGCCTCCGTGCGGCGTATCATCGCGCGTCACGGTGGGCGGACCTGGGCTGAGGGGGCTGCTGATCAAGGTTCCACTTTCTTCTTCTCGCTGCCACTGCGCAGCACTTCCTGACTCCTGGAATATCGGCATGATCAAGGAAATACGCACCATCCTGCTCGTCGAGGACGATCCGTCGGACGCGGAGATGACGATCGACGCGTTGCGCGATGCGCATCTCGCCAACCCGGTTGTGCACGTGGAGGACGGCGTCGAGGCACTCGATTACCTGCGGAGAACGGGCGCGCATGTCGATCGCGGTGGCTGTAATCCCGCCGTGATTCTGCTCGACATCAAGATGCCGCGCATGGATGGCATCGAAGTGTTGCGCGAGATCCGCTCCAACGCCGAAACCAAACACATTCCCGTGGTCATCTTGTCATCGTCGCGCGAGGAGCGCGATCTGGCCGCGAGTTGGGACCTGGGCGTGAACGCCTATGTCGTCAAGCCGGTCGACGCAGAGCAATTCTTCGAGGCGGTACAGGCGCTCGGCCAGTTCTGGGCGGTGATGAACGAGGCACGGCCTGACAACTGACATGGTCGACGACGCGAACGTTTCGGTGCGCATCCTGCTCGTCGAGGACAGCGAGCTCGATGCCGAGCTGATCCTCGACGAGCTGTCGCGGGACGGGCTCGTCTTCGCTTCGCATCGGGTCGAGGACGAGAACGCGTTCGTCAACGCACTCGAAAATTTCGCCCCGGATCTGATAGTGTCGGATCTGAGCATGCCGGATTTCTCCGGCTATCGCGCGCTCGAGATCGCCGGCAAGAAGATCCCGCACGTTCCATTCATGTTCGTCTCCGGAACCATGGGCGAGGACGCCGCCGTCCGTGCGCTGCGCGGCGGCGCGACCGACTACGTGCTGAAGCACAACCTGACCCGGCTCGCCTCTGCGGTGCGCCGCGCGCTCGCGGAATCGCAGGAGCGCCATGCACGCGAACGCGTCGAGCAGGATCTGCTGCGGGCGCAGCGCTATGAAAGCCTGGCCTTGCTTGCTTCGGGTCTCAGCCACGACTTGCGCAACGTGTTGCAGCCGATTTCGATGGGCGCATCGATGCTGGCCGACGATCCGCGCGACGAGGTACGCAAAGCTGCACAACTCATCAGGGACTGTACCCAGCGTGGCCTCGACATCGTCGCCTCGATGCTTTCGTTCGCACGCGGGTCGAATGCCGCAAGGGAGCGCGTGAAGGTGAATGCGCTGCTCGATGCGCTGGCCATGCTGCTGCGCGGAACGATCCCGCGAAACGTCACGCTGCGCGTCGAAATCGTGGATAACGCGATCGAGGTCGACGGCAACTACACCGAACTCCAGCAGTGTTTGCTGAATCTTTGTCTCAACGCGGTCCAGGCGATGCCAGATGGCGGCGATCTATTTGTCGATGTCGGCTGCGCCGACATTGATCACTCGTTCTTCGCCGCAGGCGAGACGCGCGCGCCGGGTCGCTATCTGAAGATCGACATCACCGATAGCGGCATTGGAATGTCCGATGAGGTCTGCTCCAGTCTGTTCACGCCATTCTTCACGACCAAGAAAAGTGGAACCGGACTGGGACTGCTCTCGTGCCGACGTATCCTGACTAATCACCAGGGATTCATTCGGGTAGCCAGCAAACCCGGCGACGGGACGACGTTTGCGTTGTATCTGCCGTTGCTCGGCGCCGAAAAATCGGACGCGACACCCAGACAATCGCCGAGCGGCAATGGCGAGTTCGTGCTGATCGTCATCGAGGAGGCGGGCACGCTGATGATGCTACGCGACAGTATCGAGTCGCACGGGTATCGCGCACTGGCCGCACAAAGCGGAACGGCTGCGTTGCAGATGCTGGACGAACACGGCTTGCCGGCAGTCGTGGTCATGGAAGCGGAGATGAACCTGATGACCGGCGTGCGTACTGCGACGACACTGATTGAGCACAAGTTCCATGGACCGGTGATCATGATCGCGAAAGAGGGCTCCGTCGACCGCGACGATTTACCGCCTCTGCAGCGCATCCGCTTTATCGGCAAGCCGGTGAATCAACCGGAACTGCTCGACGCGCTGGGCGAAGAGGTTGCCGCGGGAAAGCGCGGCGTGTCCTCATAGCTGCGATGAAACTGCACCCGGTCGCGGCCTACGGCTGCGTCCGGGTGCATGCCGGTTTCAATATTAGTGCTTGAGGTTTTTCGCCGCTGCCTGCGCATCGTCGCGCACACGCTTGGCATTTGCCTTGGCCGCATCGAGATCAGCTTCGCTGGCATTCTTGCAGCTTGACTGGGTATTCGATGGCAGCGCCTTGCACTTTTCGACGGCAACGTCGTAGTCGGCCTTCGCCTTCGCTACGGCCACATCGTAGCGGGCATCAGCTTCCTTGACGAAGGCATCAGACTGGACATCGGCCACATCGGCACCCGCCGCGCGTTCGGTTTTGGTCGCATCTGCGGTCGCATCATTGATTTTGCTTCCAGCGTCGGCGTTGGCCTTGGCGACATCCGCCGCCGCCTGCGCACGCGCCGCATCGAGCTTCTGCTGCGCCTCATTCACTTGCGTCGACGCCTTGTTTGTTGCTTGGGCAACGTCCTTGTTCGCGTCCTGCTGCGCCTGCGCGGTGTCTTGAGCGACCTCGGAGGCTGATTTTTGCTGGTTGCAAGCGGTCAGCGCAACAGCAACCATGCCAGCAGCGAGGAACGGGTAAAATTTCTTCATTTGCTATCTCCTTCTTTGCCCCGTGAAGCACGACATGCCCCATGCATGCCCATCACTTTCCGGGAATTGAATTCGCGATACCGGCCATGTCGAAAGTCGCACGCCGGCGTCGTTTCTAGATCCTGCCCAGCAACAACAGAATGACCAGGATTATGACCACAAGGCCCAGACCGCCGCTGGGGTAGTAGCCCCACTTGCGGCTGTACGGCCACGTCGGCAGTCCGAAAACCAGAAGGACAATCAGGATCAGCAGAATCAGACCACCTGTACTCATGATGTTCTCCGGTCGGATGTTTAAAACATGATGGCGGCGGGTACGCGCTCGCGCTGAAGCACTCTTAGGTCACTTTCGATATCGCTGAGCTGCGAACCCATGCCATAAGTACCCGCGACATACTGCGGTTCGATGACTGGGCTGCGATCGACGTGTTCAAACAGCACGTCGGCATTCGCATCGGACCAAACAGTCACATGCTCGTGCAGCGCGGCCTGGTACACGATCTGCGCAATTTCAGAAATGTTCCCGCCGCACAGCGAGCCGGCGCACTTCGCGCCAAGTCGAGTCGACCTCTTCATTTGAATATGCCCTCCCGAACATGTTCGACGTTTCCACAAATCCCCACTCGCTCGCCGGACAATGCCAGCCCTCACCGATCGCCGCACGTTAATCGGTGAACTCCCAACCACGACTTAACGCAGCTGCACCTGCGATTCTTCGTCAGCAACGATTCATCCTTGCGGCGGGAATCGCTCCGTGCACAGGCACGGACGCGATGCCGAAATGCATTCGGCCACGCGTGGCAGGACACGTTAACACTCGCGTTGCCGGTGTCCTGCCCTCGGGATCAAAGACCAGGACGCACGATCGCCTACCACAACAAGACTTGCATTTCACGTGATCGGCCGCAACCCGGCGATCTGCAAGAAAATATACGAAAACATGCGATTTCGCTGCGCAAGCGCTGAAATCCGGCTACGCTTGCACAGTGGCGCCTAGCGTGCGCCCGCCAAGACCCTGACGATTTCCAAGGAGCATTGCACACCATGGCAACAACCAAGAAACCAGCGGCCAAGCCGGCTGCCAAGCCGGTCAGCGTGAAGCCGATCAACGAAGTCCTGTCGAAGTCCGCACTGATTGCTCGTCTGTCCGAGCAGAGCGGTGTCGAAGCGAAGCAGGTGCGTGCCGTGATGGCCGCACTGGAACAGACGTTCGCCGGAGCGATCCACAAAAAGGGCGTCGGCCAGTTCACGCTGCCGGGCCTGCTCAAGGTCACTTCGCAAGCGGTTGCGGCGAAGCCGAAGCGCAAGGGTGTCGATCCGTTCACGAAGGAAGAGCGTTGGTTTGCCGCGAAGCCGGCTTCCGTGCGTGTGAAGATTCGCGCGCTGAAAAAGCTCAAAGACGCTGCGCTCTAAGCAGCCGACATCCGTCGCCCCTGTTCGCAGGGGCGACGTGTTTTACCGCTCTCAATTCCCTCGTGCCGCGGCTTCCACCGCTGCGCCC
>JBDTWV010000002.1:0-23195 GCA_040006495.1 Dokdonella sp. | reverse complement strand
CGATCGAGGTGTTCAACCACGGCAAGCACACGCGCGACTTCACCTACATCGACGACATCGTCGAGGGCGTGATCCGCACCCTCGACCGCGTGCCGGGGCCCGATCCTGCATTCGATCCGCTGCACCCGAGTGCGGCATCATCGGCGGCGCCGTATCGCGTCTACAACATTGGCAACCACCATCCGGTGGAGCTCGGCCACTACATCGAGGTGCTGGAGGCCAAGCTTGGGCGCAAGGCTGAAAAAGTCTTGCTCCCGCTGCAACCGGGTGACGTGCCAGACACCTGCGCCGATGTCGAGGAACTGGCGCGCGACACCGGTTACGCGCCAGCCACGTCCGTCGAGACGGGTATCGGGCGCTTCGTCGACTGGTATCGCGCGTTCTACAAGGTTTAGGTGGCCTACCGCGTGCAACCCGGCAACCAAGGCTTTTCCATCTTGATGTCAGCATGCAAAAGAAGGCTCCGCTTGACCGTCGGGGCTCACGAGGACCATGCGGACTACCCACGGCAAGCAGTAAATCGTTAAAATGTGTTCTGATTCACGCTTTCATCGGAGGATACATGCCATGCAATGCTCATTCCGGCTACTTGTCATCGGGTTTCTGCTTCTCCTGACAGCATGTGCAACAACCACCAAGGTGAACTCCGCTCCCACGATCAACCCCGAAGCACAGGCGGTCAGCGTCTATCACATCGGCGTCGACGACATCCTGCAGGTCTCCGTATGGCATAACCCGGATCTGGACGTCAAAGTACCGGTCCGACCCGACGGCATGATTTCGGTGCCCTTGATCGGCGACGTCGAAGCGGGTGGCAAGACGCCGACCGAAGTCTCGACTGACATCGCGCAAAAGCTCAAAGCCTTTGTGCGCGACCCGCAGGTTGCGGTGATCCTGACCGAACTGCGTAGCCACGAGTATCTTTCGCGAGTGCGCGTGACCGGCGCCGTGCGCCAGCCGATTTCGGTTCCCTATCGCCAGGGCATGACCGTGCTCGATGCGGTGCTCGCGGCGGGCGGAACCACCGAGTTCGCGGCGCCCGATCGCACCGAGCTATATCGCAAGGCTGGTGACTCGACCAAGGCCTACGCGGTGCGCCTGGATGAAATCCTGCAAAAAGGTGATCTGAGCACGAATTATCCAGCGCAGCCGGGTGACGTGATCACCATTCCGCAACGCGCATTCTGATCCGAAGCGAACGTGATCCAACCACCACCCATGAGCGAGGAGCTCACTCCGTTCCAGACCTTTGTTCCGGTGTTCGTGAACGAAGGGCGTCGCCACCGCATGGCACTTGCCGTCGTGTTTGCCTCAGTCGTATTGGTGGCACTGCTGGGTGGCGTGCTTTGGCCGAAAAAGTATTCGGCGTCGACCACGATCCTGGTCCAGGAAAGCAACATCATTGGCCCGCTGATGGAAGGAGCCGCGTCCACGACCGGTGTCGCCAATCGTGCCGGAATCGCGCGTGAAGTCATCTTCAGCCGCAAGGTCCTGACTCAAGTCCTCGCTGCGGGCGGCTGGATGGCCGCGCATCCGACCCCGGTCGAGCAGGACCGGATCATGGAAGGCATCAAGAGCAGCACACGGGTGGCAAGCAGCCAGAAAGACAGCCTGATCACGATCAATTACAGCGATTCGGATCCCGAGCGCGCATTCAGGGTCACCCAGCAGATGGCGGCCTTGTTCATCAGCGTGAGCCTCGCATCCAAGGAGCGCGAGAGCCGCGATGCGTTCGATTTCATCAACAGCCAGGCCGAGGCGTATCGCACCAAGTTGACCGAGGCAGAAGGCAAGCTGAAGGAATATCGCGAAGCCAACGCCGATGCGCGCCCCGGCAGCGAGACCGATACCAACACGCGCATCGGCGCGCTGCGGACCCAGGTTGAAACCGCGCGCATGGACCTAACCGAGCTGCAATCCAAGCAGGGCGCACTGCAATCACAACTTTCGGGCGAATCGGAGGTGACGGCCGTACAAACCCGCCAGGGCATGTACCGTTCCCAGCTCGCGGATTTGCAAGCCAAGCTCGACACCTTGCTGCTGACCTACACAGACCAGTACCCTGACGTAGTGCGCATCCGACACCAGATGCAGGATCTTCAGCAGCAACTCAAGCAGGACGAGCATCGCACCCAGACCGCGCGCGCGGCCGGGATATCGTCGCCGCTCGACAACAACATCGAATTCAATCCGGTATACCGGGACCTCAGAGTCAAACAGACCGCGGTGCGCAGCGACCTCGCCGCAGCAGGCGCTCGCCTGCATGCGAGCGAAACCATGCTGCAATCGGAGCTCGAACGCAGCAAGCGCATTGCCAACTCCGAGAACGCGCTCTCGGAGCTAACCCGCGACTACAACGTCAATCGCGACATCTATCAGGATCTCCTCAAGCGTCGCGAGAACGCGCGCGTGTCGATGAACCTCGATGCCGAACAGCGTGGCCTCACTTTTCGCATCCAAGACCCGGCGGTATTGCCGTTGATTCCGACCGGTCTGCGCTTCCTGCATTTCGGCCTGGCCGGCCTGTTCCTCGCCATCGCGCTGCCGGTCGGATTTCTGTTCGGGATCGCGCGATTCGATCCGCGCGTGCGCTCGGCCGAGCAACTCGAGCGCCTGACTGGTCTGGCCGTCCTGGCCACGATTCCGTATTACGCCACGCCACGCGATCGGGCGCGTGATCGCATGGGCAACGTGTTTGCCGTGTTGATGGTTGTGGGCGCCTTGGCGACCTGCGCCATCCTGTTCTGGCTGAAATTGAAGAGGACGCTGTGAACGGAGCTGGCGACAATACCCCGCTGCGCGATCATGTCGGCGACGCACTGAATGCGGCCTCGGGCGCGCTCACTCCTCGTGAATCGACCAGCCTGTCGATCGCGCGCATGGTTGAGCCGCACGCGCTGGCGCCGCCGCAGCTCAAGGAACGCCAGCTTATCCATCGCGACGGGTCGATACGCGACCTGACCGACGCATTCCGCGAAGTACGCACGCGCCTGATTGCGCTGGGTGGCCCGCAGAGCTTCGTCACCCTGGTCGTGCCGGTCAGTACACGCTCCGGCGGCAGTTTCGTCGCGCGCAATCTGGCCGCCGCGTTCGCGCTCGACGAGGCCAAGACCGCACTGCTCATCGATTGCAACCTGCGCCATCCGGATCAGCACAAGGCGCTCGGTGTCGATACGGCCAAGGGCGGCCTGATCGACTACCTCGAGCATCCGGCCCTCGGCGTCGAGAACATCCTCTATCACACCGGCATTCCGCGGCTGCGCCTGATTCCGGCAGGCCAGTTGCGCGAACGCGGCGACGAGCTGTTCTCGTCATTCCGCATGCGCGCCGTGCTCGACTCGCTACGTTGCCGTTACAACGATCGCTACCTGTTCCTCGACGGGCCTGCGATCAAGGGTTCGCCGGATGCGCGGATCCTGTCCGACCTCGCCGATTTCATCGTTGTCGTCGCGGGTTACGGGCGCGATACGCCCACATCGATCAATCAATGCGTGGCCGGATTCGATCCGGAGAAACTGGCGGGCGTGGTATTCAATCACGCGCCTTGACGCGGGTCTGGCATAACGGGAGGGCACGCCAATGCCAGCAGTGCACGTTGTTCGAATCGCGGGGCTCACCTTGGCCTTGACGGCAGCCACCCAGGCCACCGCTCTGGACATCGACTACACGCTCGGGATCGGGATCGAGCACAGCAACAACATCAATCTCACCGCGACCGATCCGATCAGCCAGAACATACTCGAGCCAACGCTCAATTTCAGCGCCACCCAGCTCGGTTCGGATGTGCAGGCGAATGTCGGCGGCACCGTTCTGTATCGCGATTTCCTTGGCGGCGCATTCAGCGATCAGGTGCTCGGCCTGCTGTCGGGCAAGGTCAACTGGTCGGTACTGCCGCAGCGGCTCGATCTGACCGTGGAAGACTATGCCGGCGTGCAGCCGGTCAACGTGCTGGCCAGCAACACGCCGGGCAACCAGCAGCAGACCAATGTATTCGCGGTCGGACCGACGTTCCACTTCCTGCTCGGCGGAACGCTGCACGGACAGGCCGAGCTGCGTTACATCGACAGCTATGCACAGAAAACCGACGAGTTCAATTCGCAGCGTGGCTCGGCCGCATTGCGCGTGCTTGAGGACATCAACCCGACCGACCAGTTGTCTGCAAACCTGCAGGCGCAACACATCGATTTCACAACCGCTGCCGGCGGTCCGAACTACGATCACTACGATCTGTTCGGACGCTACCTGAGCAAACTCGCCAACCTCGATCTCGATGTCTCTCTGGGCTGGTCGCAACTCGATTTCGGGGGAGGCATGCCGAGCGCTTCGGCGCCGCTCGCACGCGCCAACGTCGCCTGGCGGATGACGCCGCGCAGCACGGTCACGGTGGGCGCTGCACGCGTGTATTCCGATGCCGTCGAGGACATGCTGCTCGTACCCAGTCCGGCCGGAATCGGCAGCTCCATCGTGACCGGCAATGCGGTGATCGGATCCCAGGTGTTTCTGGAACGTCGCCTGCAGGCGACCTATGCGTTTGTCGATACCCGCGTCAGCCTGTCCGTGACTCCGCTGTACCGCAATCTCGACTACATCAATGACCCGCGCCAAAACCAGACCGCGCACGGCGCCGATTTCCAGTTGGGTTACCGGATCAGCGAACCGCTCACGCTTTCGCTGCAGGCGACTGGAGAAACCAGCAACTATGAAACATCGAACCGCACCGACAAGCTTTTTGGCGTCGGGCTGAACCTAGCCGGCCAGTGGACCTCGCACTGGGGCTGGAACGCGACCCTGGCCCGCAACCGGCGCACAAGTACCGAACTCAACCAGGGCTATCAAGAGAACAAGATTTATTTCGGCGTGCAGTACAAGCGATGACGCGTATCGCAATAGCGCCCGACCACCACAGGAAACGTGACTAGATGGACCGCAACATCGTGCTCGTCACCGGGGGCGCCGGCTATATTGGCAGCCATGTCGTGCGTAAACTCACCGCACGTGGCGAGCGCGTGGTGGTACTGGACAACCTCTCCACTGGCTTTCGCGAAGCGGTGCTCGGTGCCGAACTCGTTGTCGGTGATGTGGGCGACGGCGCCCTGGTCGAACGCCTGCTGGCGGAACACCACATCGATTCCGTGCTGCACTTCGCGGCGCACACCGTGGTTCCCGAATCGATGCGTGATCCGCTCAAGTATTACGGCAACAACACTTGCAAGACGCGCGCCCTGCTCGCCGCTTGCGCGGCACTGGGCGTATCGAATTTCCTGTTTTCCTCGACCGCGGCGGTCTATGGCATGCCGGGCGACGGCATAGCCAGCGAAGACACGCCGACCCGGCCGATCAATCCGTACGGCAGCTCGAAACTGATGTCGGAAACCATGCTGCGCGACCTCAGCGCAGCGACCCCGATGCGGCATGTGATCCTGCGTTACTTCAACGTCGCTGGATGCGATCCGGAAACCCGCATCGGCCAGTCGACACCGAATGCGACGCTATTGATCAAGGTCGCCTGCGAACATGCGGTCGGCAAGCGTGCACAGCTGTCGATTTTCGGAACCGATTACGACACGCCGGACGGCACCTGCATCCGTGACTACATCCACGTTGACGACCTTGCTGATGCGCACCTGAAGGCACTCGACCATCTGCGCAATGACGGCGTGTCCCTCACCCTCAACTGTGGTTATGGCCACGGCTACAGCGTGCGCGAGGTGATCGACGCGGTACAGCGCGCGTGCGGACGGGTGTTGAACGTGAGCTTGCAGCCACGTCGCCCGGGCGACCCGCCGATGCTGATTGCCCGCGCTGATCGGCTGCATAGCATGCTCGGCTGGCAGCCGCAGCATGACGATCTCGATTTCATCGTGCGCACGGCGCTGGCGTGGGAGCGGAAACTGGCTGGCCGCAGCGCGCCCAGCGATCAGCAACCGATGCGCGATTCTGCCTGACGACCGACGTTGGGTGGGCTCGTGCACACCCGTCCGGGCTGAAACGAAAGCGGCCCAGGCAATAGCGCCTAGGCCGCATTTTTCGTTTGAATAACTGCGGACCAGGATCAGTCGAAGCCACTCGCGAATATCTCCGCAGTGGGAGCGTCAAGCACGGGCAGGTCCGTGCTCAATTGGACAACATAACCCGTGGCACCCCCGCGCACGTCGAGACGATAACCGGAGCCGTAGTCGGCGCCGTAGCTGGGAACATTGACCCCCGTCCAGTTGACGATGCTCAACGTCGCATTGGCCGGCTGCAACACGGTTATCTTGAGGTGACCGGCGGTTGCCGTGTTGCCGCTGATGGTCGGTTTCACCGGCACGTTGAGCTGGAAGATGCCCTGGGTGCTGGAATCGACGGCAAATGTATCGTGCACGGTCAGGATATGGTTGACGAAATCAATGTTGCGCTGCCACGACTGGACACCGGGACTGTTGCCGTAAACCGGGGTCAGGTTGGCCATCGCATGCACTTCGCCCGCGGCACCGGTGCCGGTCACGGTCATTGTCGACACGGTCCCGACTTTCTGGGGCACGATCGTGCCATTGCGCTCGAAGCGCACGACATTGTTCGTGTCGGTGCCCTGGTTGATGCCGCTATGGCTCCAAATGTTCTCGGTTACCGTCAACCAGTCGCCTGCATACAACGCGAACGCGCCCTGATCCTGGTGGGCATGACTCTGCTCGTAGGGGCCAGCGGTGAAGCTGAGCCACATCGCAGTGGTATCCCAACTGGTACGCGAGAACAGCTGACCGACGCCCGACGCGTGATACGTCAGCGCGGCGGGCGGTGTGGTGCTGGTTCCAGCAGGCAACAAATCGAAGCGCGCATTGAAGCCGTTCGTCATGCTCTGGATCGAAATGTGGTTCAGCCACCAAGACGCAGCATTCGCGGCCGCAGCATTGCTGGTCAGCCGACGTGCTTCAAGCATCAGGGTGCGGTGGTAGTCGTAGATCACGGGCATCGAGACGCGTGCCTGGTCACCGATCGGCGCGACTTTATCGAATGTCGGAACGGTGGCGTGGATCCAGTAATAGATGCTGTCGGTCAAATGACTGTTCGCATTGGCAATATCACTGCCGGTGGCATCGCGCCAGACTTG
This sequence comes from Dokdonella sp., assembly GCA_040006495.1. GTDB lineage: Bacteria > Pseudomonadota > Gammaproteobacteria > Xanthomonadales > Rhodanobacteraceae > Dokdonella_A. Next base: position 16,105 of record JBDTWV010000002.1, on the reverse strand, counting down.
GTAGTCGCCAAACATGGTCCGATGCGACAGCCCGTAACCGGTGCCCTCGAGACTGCCTCCACCGGGGAGGGCCGCGAAGTAGTTTTGCAGCAGCGGCAAGCGATCGTTCTGCAGATAGGTCTTCCAGGTCGCGTTGTTGCTGGCCAGCGCCCAGAGCATCGTCGCCTGCACGAAGCTGTAGTAATAGTTGTCGCCCGGATCATTGGTCGACCAGCCGCTCCACGGCGCGGGGACACTACCCCACTTGGCCTGGCTCGGACTCCATACGTTGGTGACGGCCTGATCGGCGTAGGTTGCCCAACGCGTGCGCTGCGCGGCCGTCGTCAAAGTGCTGCACCAGTCGTAGGCGAGCGCCAGGTCGGAAAGCATCGGGCCGACATCGAGATACGAATCCCCCGCGATTTTCGGCACCGAACCGGCAGCGATCGCGGCATTGGCGGCGTTTACCTGGCTGTCCACCATCTGCACCGCGAGTTGACCGTATTGCAGCTGGCCGGTGAGCTTGTACATGTACGCCGCATCCGTCGCGGAGAAGCCCCAGGTCGGATTGCCCGCGACAGCGTTGTCCACAACGCTCTTGAAGCGTGCGAACTGGGTCGATTGCGGGTTTACATAGGAAAGATCCAGGTTGACCGCGGCATGCGCCGGCTGGACCGCGGAAAATCCGAGAGCCGACAACGCTAAGCCGCAACATCCAAGGATGTGGATGATGCCAGCGCGGCGATTTCGACTGCGATTTTCGGAATTGAACATGAGTTCTTACCTAATTCAGGGTTTCGCAATAGGGATATGGGCTCCCTGCGGGTGCCACACGCTTCGAGCGTGTTGGCCTCATCCCATCCGTGGGCTACTCCTAGGTGCTGGGTGGCAAAATGCCGCTGCGACAAATCGCGTTTCACGCAATCTGAGATGCAATCGTTAAATGGCACGTCGAATGAACGAAAGGCACGGCTTCATGACCGCTTTTTTCGAGCCGCTTGGGCGACACGTGATCCATCCATCGATGCACAAGCCGCATCCCTTGCCCGGCGTGCATTTTGGTGAATGGTTGGTATCTTGTTTGTGACGGGCTAGTCGAATCGCGCGGCCACAATGTTGGCTTTGTGTGAATAACCTCGCACAACGATTAGCCATCGCGTTAACGGTTTTTATGCACACGACTGCAAACTCGCGTGTAATGGCCCTCTGGAATACCGAAATCCGGCATCTCTATTAAAACGACATTAATCTCATGAACAACCCGGCAAGAAATCTGATTCTGGCGCTGCTCATGTACCCGCTTGTTGCGCAGGCAGATATCAAGTTCGATACGTCGTACGTGCAAAAGGGCTCAGCCGCCTACGGGCGATTCAAGGACTATGTCGACGCAGCAGTCAGGCACCCGTCCGATCCGGGTTACGGCTTCACAGCGACAGACGCGGCGTTCATGTATCGGCTGACCGGCGAGAAGCCGTATTGCGCGCTCGCGGTGCAGTTGGTCGATGACCAGGTCGGCGCCGCCGAGGCGGCAAACAGCGCGCGAAAGCAGCCTGCGGTCGCCGACGACTCGTACCTACAGGCAGGCCCGATGATCCGCGACCTCGCCTTTACGTACGACTGGTGCGCGCCACTTGCAACGGCACAGCAGCGTTCGCGCTGGTCGGCTTACGCGGAGCAAACCGTCTGGAATATCTGGCACAACATTCGCGCTGTGTGGGGCGGTCGGCTGTCGCCATGGACGGGCTGGTCAACCAGCAACCCGGCGAACAACTATTACTACAGCTTCCTGACCGCAACGATGTCGTGGGCGCTGGCCACCAGTGACGCCGAGCAGCGCGCGACCTGGATGGCCTTGTTGCGTGACGACAAGATCCCGTCACTCGAAAAATATTTCGCTGCGCTGCCCGGTGGTGGCAGCGAGGAAGGTACCGGCTACGGGATATCGCACCGTACGGTTTTCATGCTTTATCGGCTCTGGCGCGACAACACCGGCGAGGATCTGGCGAATGCAAATTCGCATTTGAACGACAGTATTTATTATTGGATCCACGCAACCTTGCCAACCCTGGACCGCGTTGCGCCGATCGGCGATCAGGCGCGCGTCTCGGTGCCCGTCATCTACGACTATCACCGCACACTGATGCTCGAGGCGCGCATACTGACCCGCGATGTACGCGCGAAGTCCGCCGCATCATGGTGGCTCAACCATATCTCGGTTGAGCGCATGACCAATGCATTCAACGACCGCTACGATCTGCTGCCAGCCGGCAGCGACGGCACGCCGCCCGCGCAACTGATCTACGCCGCGCGGGGTGTCGGGCGCCTGTTTGCCCGCACCGGCTGGGACCGCGGCGCCATGTGGCTCGCGTTCGCCGCTGGGCCCTACAACGAGAGTCACGCGCATCAGGACCAGGGCTCGTTCACCCTGTTCGAGGGCGACTGGCTCGCCGTGACCGAGAATATCTGGAGCCACAGCGGCATCCAACAGGGTACCGAGGTCAACAACATGCTGCGATTCGTGCGTGGCGGCAAAATCGTGCCGCAAAGGACCGGCACCACATCGACCCTCACGATCACCCGCGGCAACCCGGCGACCGGCGAGTTGCATGCGACCGCCAACCTGACGCCCGCGTACCGCGGCGCAAACTCGGGTGTCGCGCACTGGCAACGCACGATCGACTTCGCCGATCGCAGCCTAACCGTACACGACACGTTTGCAACGGATGCCGACACGCACGCGGTGTTCCAGCTCAATGTGCCCGGCAAGCCGACCGTCAACGGCCACGCCATCCAAGCCGGCCGGTTGCACGTCAACGTACTCAGCCCCGCCGACGCGACCATCCGTCTGGTCGATTGGAGCCAGCAAGACAAGGATTACAACTCCGGCTGGCGCATCGATATCGAAGGCAGCGGCAACGAATTTCTAGTCGAACTGAAAAGTAGCCGCTGATGCACGGATCGTGGACGTCGCCGACGCGGCGGTGCGCTAATGTCTTTTTCGCAGCGCGCCAGCGACGTAGTGGACCATGTACCTAACCGACTCGATCATGCCCAGGCCCGCCACGCGACGGTAGATATGCCATTGCCAGCTCGCTGCGCGCAACTTGTTCGACGAAATCGATCCAGCCCGCACCAGATACCACGCCAGCGGCTCATCCGCGCGAATGCAGATCGCGCCACCGGCGCGTTTGACCAGATCCAGCCAGAACACGTAGTCCTCGTGCCCGATCCGGCCGAATTTCGCATCACCCAGGCTACGGTCGTACACGCCGGTGAGATGGCCGATCGGGTTGCCGCGCAGCATGTCGGCGTAGGACACGACGGCAGGAGGCGTCACTGTCGACAGCAGTCGGCCGTCTTCGGCGACTCGGCAATACGCGGTGTAGCTGACCTTCGCACCGGTCTGGCGCATCTGCGCCAGTTGCAGCTCAAGCTTGCGCGGGTGCCACCAATCATCACTGTCGAGAAATGCGATGTGACTGCCACGCGCCGCCACAATGGCGACGTTGCGCGCTGCCGCCACGCCCGCATTGGCCTCTTGCCGATGCACGCTGACACGCGCATCGCGATCTGCGTACTCGTCAATGATGCGCGACGAATCATCTCCGGACGCATCGTCAACGACAATCAGCTCGAGCGCCGTGTAGGTTTGCTGCAGAACCGAATCGATCGACCGGCGCAGCGTCTCCTGCGCATTGAAGACCGGCATGACGACGCTGACCAACGCGGGCATGTCCGATGGCGTCATGGATTCGATCGCGTTGCCAAGCACGCGTTCTCCATCAGGCTGTCGGTACCGCAACATCGCTCTGCCGGTCTCGCGCGCCTGCCCAGGAAGATCGCGGCGGCGGCAGCTCGAAATCACGGAAGTCAGCGGGATTACCAGATTTTCCGGCTTCCGCAGCCTTGATAATGTTGTACATCTCACGCGCGCTCACGTAGTGCAGCACATGATGCACGCCGTCGTTGTATGCGCTTTCCAGATGAGTATGCATGGCATCGGTCGCCGGCCCCAGCAATGTGTCCATGTCACGTTCCTGAGTGCCGTGTGTGTGCACCTTGACGAACACCCATTCTGGTCGGCCACTGACGTGGATGCCGGTGCGCACCCACGCATCGACCCGTGCCGGCACCGGCGGGCAGCCCTTGCGCACGTCCGAATTCTCGATCCGCGGGATGATGCCGAAACGACGCTCTCGCCAATTCAATCCCAGCGGTCCCTGCACGATCATCAGGTCGCCGCTCGCCGTACCACCCACGCGAACCGGCTCGCCTACGTCGTGTGACTTGGGTGCCAGCGGGTCGTCGGTCGCGTAATAGATCGAATTGCTGGTGCGGGTCTGGGTGTCGCTGGGCGCCGATGGCAGCGTGAAATCCGCATAGCAGCCTAGCTCGCGCAGCAGGATAAGTTCGTTGTTCAGACCGCACCAGCGACCGTCCGCGCGCGAATTATCCAGGCTCCAGTTGCCGTGGATGAATGCAAAACGCAGCTCGCCGCTGTGCGGATCGCGCGACAAGCCACCATGTTTCTCATGCAGGAGCTCGCAGAAGCGCCGCATCACGCTGCGGAAATTTTCTTCGGTATCGTTGTCGTGGTGCAGGTGGATTTCCAGCTCGCCATAGCCATCGGCACACAGTGCGGCAAGCTTGTCCAGGTGCTCTTCCAGGTACTCCTCTTCCGGGTAGAAGAAGCTGTGCTGCGGTGGCCGATCGTCAGCATCGCGATGGCGCGTGGCCAGCGCGCGGTAGTCGCGACACCATCGATCCACGCGTGCACGCTGAGTCTCTAGATCGGCGTGTTTCCACATTGGTTCGAAATGGTCGACGAAACAAAACATCACATGGACCGGTCCGGTGTCATGCACCGGTCGGCGCCTGCGCAAATAGCCGGGCAGCCAGATCTGCATGTTGCGCGCATGAATCGCGTAGCGCAGCGCAAGTCCGAGCCCGACGATGCCGACCACGATAGTTACCGCAAACATCAGCATGGAAACTCCCGCGGGCAGCTTGGATCAACAGCCGACATGCACATCATGCCGGCAGCGCGCGCAATGAAATGTCCTTGGTTTTCCACTCCGGAAGGATCTGCCTGAGGATGCCTTCCGCGCGCGCGCTGTCATCGTGCATCAGGATCACGTCGCCGTAGCGCACGCCATGCTGTCGCAGTGAACGCGCCAAGTCATCGGCCGGGTGGTCGTTATAGTCGAAGCTGTCGCACGACCAATGCGTCAGGCCGCGCCCATCACGGGCCAGATGTACGAGCAGTCGCAACGGCATCACTCCGCGCGGCGTCCGAAACCGATGCCGCGCGCACCCATCGAATTCGCTCAGCAAGCGGTCGGTGCGATCGATCTCTTCGATCTGCGCTGCCAGCGACAGCTTGTCGAAATGCGGGTGGCTGTAGGAATGATTGCCGATCAGATGGCCTTCGGCAACCATGCGATTGACCAGCATCGGATACTTTTCTACATTTTTTCCGATCAGGAAGAAACTTGCCTGCGCACCGTTGTCACGCAAAAGATCCAGGATTCGCGGGGTATGCTCGGGGTCCGGGCCATCATCGAAGGTCACATAGATCGCATTGCCATCGCGGGGCCCCGTCGTCAGCACGAGCGCTGAGGGGAGCAGCTTGAACAGACGTATTCTTTTCTCTTTCACAAACATGCTGCTGATCCGGTTGCGCTTCGCAATGCTCTGACACACGCTGGCCATACGACGGCGCGGCGCTGATGTCGGGACGACTCTGCCACGTCACGCTCCAACGCCATAAATTTCGGCGTATCGGCGCTCCATGCTCCGAAACGAACCTTCCCGCAAAATCCATTCGCGCGCCGCCAAACCCATGGCGCGCGCTCTCGCCGGATCGGCCAACAGCGTGGACAGCCCCTGCGCGAGCGCGGCGGAATCGCGCGCCGGTACCAGCAAGCCATTGCTGCCTTCACGAACGATTTCGGCATTTCCGCCGACGCTGGTCGCCACGATCGGCAAGCCGGCCGCACACGCTTCGAGCAGTGCGATTGAATAGCCTTCGGTCACGGAAGACATCGCAAAAATATCGAATCCCGGCAGTAGTTTCGTGACGTCACTGCGATCGCCAAGGAATTTCACGTGCGCGGACACGCCTGCCTCCGCAGCGACGTTTTCCAGCTCGGACCTGCATGCGCCATCGCCGACCAGTACCAACGTAGCCTCGGGAAATTGTCGTTGCACGATCGCGAACGACCGGATCAGCGTCGCCAAGTCCTTGGCCCAACTGAGCCGCCCCACGAAACCGACCAGCTGCGCACCAGGCGGCAGATCGAGCTGGCTCCTCAACCAAGTGCGGGTCTCTTGCGACGCCGGCTCGAATTGATCTACGCGAATGCCATTCGGCACCGCGCGCAACTGTCGAATCGGCACCAGCTTGGCCCCCTCGATGTTGCTGCGCACCGCCTCGCTGACCGCCACGACCGCATGGGTTGCACGCAATGATTGCCGGTAGAGCCAGTCACGTCGCCGCGACGGCCTCGCTCCCATCATGCCGTGCAGGGTGTTGATGACACGATGCCGATACGGAAGCCGCCATGCGGCCAGCACGGCATGGTAGTGCGCGACCGCGTTGTGGGTATGCAGGATATCGACGGGGTTTTGCACCAGCAGTCTGCGCATGCGCGCGAGTGAGCGCCAATCCAGGCCGACGCGCTTGTTGCAGGCATCAACGACGATGCCACAACCCGTCAGCTCGTCGGCAAGCGCGCCGCGTTCGAACAGGCAGATCACCCGACATGAATGCCCGGCGTCGCGCTGTGCGCGAATCAGGTCGATCACAACGCGCTCGAGACCGCCACGGTTGAGATTTTCCACAATGTGCGTGATTTTCATCGGCGGACAGTCCACGCTCACCGCAAATTTCCGACCGACTGCGGCCGGTCAGATGGATGAGCGTGCATCATTTGAACATAACATTTCACCAGGCATACGCCCTTTGATTCTATCGACATTCCGAAAAACACCGTTGTACGACGCATCTGTGGGAGATGCATGGGGCCGCAGGCCGCACGTTTCAGGATAGATGGAAGCAGCCTCACATCACGTTGTCCGGCGCGCGCGCAGCGGCCCAGGCCAGTACGTGATCGAGCACCGCCCATCGACCGGTACCAAATCGTGCCGCCAGCGCGCGCATTTTCACAAGGTCATCGCGGTCCCAACACCTGAACCACAATGTCAGCGAGCCATAAACGACCACTAAAGCCGGAAATCCGAACAGGAGTGCCGGCCACGGCGGCAGAGCGCGCTCCAGCGCATAGGCGGGAATACCCGCCAGCGCGGCCGCAGCCACGATTCGTGCAACGCGCGCCCACGGCAGGCGCGCGCCACAGAACCGCTGCGCCAGGCCGATATTTGCGCTGATGTAGACAACGGAGACGACGCTGAAACTCGCCACCGCGCCAGTCAGGCCGAACTCATGAATCAGCAACGACCCCAATCCGACTTTCAACACCGCACAGCATATCGTCACTATCAGCACGCTGGCCTGGCGGTCGGCGCTCATCAGCATGCTCGACGCTCCCGCCGATACCGTCACGAAAGCCGTACACACGAGGCACCAGGCCAGCACACTCTCGGCGGGCGCGTAGCGCGGTCCGTATAGAATGGCTACCACGCTTGGACTCAAGGTCGCACCGAACGCGGCCAACGGCGCCGCGAGCAGCAGCAGGTACATCGTGGACTGCAGGAACCTGCGCTGGCCCGCGGCGGCGCTTTCGCTGACTGCGCGCGCCATCATCGGCAGCAGCACCGCGCTGAACACGCCGGGAATCAGCAACGCTGCCGCTGACGCCAGTTGATACGAGACCCGGAAATAGCCTGCCGACGCCGCCGTGTCGAACAGGTTGAGCAGTAACACCTCGACTTCGCTGGTGCTGAAGAATCCGACGATGACAACTACGGAGACGATGCGCAGATGATGTTGCAAACGCCGCACCAGATCATCAGGCAGCAACCGACTGCTGGCGATCTCGGGCATGAGTTTGTGCGCCTGCCAACGTGAGACCAGATAGAACACCGCACTCGATACGGCATAGACGACGATGAAGCCTTGTACGCGCTGCTTGAGGAGGAAGGCGGCGACGATCAGCACCAGGTTGATCGGGCACGCCACCAACGCGATGATCGCGGTCGCGCGAAAATTCTCGAATCCTTTTCCGACCGCAATATTGAGCATGTAAGGCGCGCGCAGACTCACCGCCAGCAACAGCAGCGCGAACGTACTGGCGGAGAGTTCCGGAACGACGCGCTTGCCGGCGAATACGAAAAGCAATACCGCAATTCCGAGCACACCGATCTGGATATGGATTTGCCGCCTGCGCAGGTAGGTGGCGACCGGTTTGATCAGGGCAAAATCATCCTTGCCGCGAAGCTCGGCGACGAACTTGATCATCGCCGTCGTGGTTCCTCCGTTGGTCAGCATCACGCCCAACGACGCCAGCCAGAGCGCCAGCCCGTAGATGCCGTAATCGTGCGGTCCCATATACCGCGCGATCAGGATGGAGGTCAGCATCCCGAGCAGATATTCGGTATAGATGCCGAGCGAGGAAAACAGCGTGTTGCGAACTGCGAGCGAGCGCGTGCTCATCCTGCCGCCAGAAGAAGCTTGACCACAATGAACAACGCCAAGATGCCCGCCGCCGAAAAGAGCAACCAGCGCACGGCATCGCTGACAAGGGAAAACCCACGCAGCGAAGGAAATCGTTCGCGCGCCCCGGTATAGAAGCCGACCACGAGCCCGGCTAGCAGATACAGCAGTATCACGTAACTGCGGCTGAGGAAGAACGCGGTGGCGAAAAATCCGCACAGCGAAAGCAACAGAGTGCGCGCAATGGCCTGCTCCTCGGCCCAGGCGGCAACGCGGATCGGATCGGGCAGATCCGGCCGATGGCGCAGTACCGTCACCATCATCCAAAAGCAGTAGCCGACGAATGCCAGCCAAATCGTGAACCCTACATATCCGGTTTCCGCAATTACCAGGACAAACGAATTATGTGCGGTAAGGTAATTATTGTCGGTAAAATTTCCGGCTCCGACACCCAACACCGGATGCGAGGTGAACATCTGGAAACCGGAATACCAGGCATCGATGCGGCCTGCAGCCGAATCCTCGTCGACATCCAGATCCTGCAGGCGTGATGGCAGCATCATCATGCTGGCCAGGCAGACGCTGCCGATAATGCCGGCCCAGATCTTGCCATGATGCAACCAGATGTAGCCTGCGGCGACAACGGCCACGGCAAGTAGTGCGCCGCGCGAATTGGTCAGGTAAATGCCGAACAGCAGCAAGGCCGCTCCGGTCAGCCAGAACAGACGACGCATCCCAAGCAGGCCACCACGACTGCTCAGATAGACGGCCATCGGCAACACCATGACGAACAACATGCCCAGATCGTTTGGATCACTGAAGATGCCGACGTACTGGATGCGACCGTCCTGCACCAGCGGCATGCCGGTCCAGCCCGTTCCACTCTGCACCTGTTCGATGCCGTGAACGGCCAGAACCGCCGAACAAAGCGCGAATACCGCCATTACGGCGGTGGTTCGTGTACGCACAATGGTTGCATGCGCCACGAGAACGAACGCCACCACCGACGGGCCAAAGGTCTTCAGCTGCTCGATCGCGCCACCTGCCCATCCATTGACCAACTTCGACAGCATCAGGATGACCAGAAACGCGACCAGCAAGACGTATTGAGGCGCATCGAACGGCTTCTTCCGGTTTGCGACGAGCCACATGAACACCGCACCGAGCATGGCCGCAGGCATGAACGGAATGTCCAGGTCGATCAGACCCGGATACTCCTGGGGCCGGATCAGGACCAGAACCAGATAAAGCAGGACAAGAGGGAACATGTGCGACGCCGGTCTTCAGTCGGCGTGCTTTCGGGCGGGGTAGGCGAACAACTCGGGAAGCGTCGCCATTGCGTCGAACCATGCGATATCCATTTCGCGCTCCACCGCAAGCCGGCGGAGCATGTACGGCGCGATGCGCACCAACGCGTTGGTGCCGGGAATATAGCTGCACGCGGCGCTGTATCCAGCACGTTTGGCGGCGTCGATGGTCAACTGGTCGTAAGCATCGCTGCCACCCACGGGATACGCGAGCACCGACACCGGGATGTCGAGATTCGAGTCGAGCGCCGCCTTTGAACAGGCAACCTCATTCTCCATCGCGCCAGGCAGCAACTTGGCAAGCATGCGGTGGTTCACGCCGTGTGACCCGATCTCCATGCCGTCCGCTTCCATTTCGCGCAACTGCTCCCACGACATGGGTCGGCAATCCGGGTGCGGCGTGCGTGGCATGTCCCATTCCAGTTGCAATTGCGAGATGACCGCGGACTGTAGCGCGTCATCGCAGCGCTTGATACGGTCGAGCAGTGCCGCGGCCAGGACACGGCGGGTCTCGATCCCGGCCGGGAGCGCCCAGTTGATACCCAATTGCGCTATCACTAAACGATCGGCTGCGGTGACACAGACCATGTGCACAAGCCAGTCGTAAGCGTACGGGGCACCACTGTCGATATGTCCGGTTGCCACGAAGAACATCGCCGGAACGCCGAGTTCGCGAAGGACTGGAAAGGCCAGGCGATAGTTGTCGTCATAGCCATCGTCGAAGCTGACGATAACGGCGTGGCGTGGCAGCGCGGGACCACCTTGCAGCGCGGCGATCAGATCCTGAAAACGTACCGGTTGGAATTTGCGCCGCAACAACAGCATCTGTTCGCGGAATTGCCGCACCGATGCGCTTACCAAGGCGAGGTCGAACATGAACGCATCGTCATCAGGAATATCCAGCACCCGGTGATAGGCGAAGATGCGGACATCTCGAAGCCACGCAGCCCGCACGCGCTGCGCGGCAGGCAGCACGCCAACCGCATGTGACAAACGCGCCAGCGCATGTCGCGTGACCAAGCCGGTCCCGGGCAGTCGAGCCATGTTTCAGCGCTGCCTTGGATGGAACCCGCGGCGCTCGCCCCGCGCCGAACGCAGCCGACGCCATGACTGCTGCATGGCCGCGTTTCTGGAAGGATCATCGCCCGGGTTGATGCGCACCTGTATTTCCTCCCCTTCCTTGGTCGCCCGGCTCGCGAGTCTGCCGACGAGCCTGCAACCATCTGCGTCGGTTCCACCACAAGCATGCACGTGGGTCGCACCAGCTGTCCACTCCGCACGCGCTCGCAATAGCGGCCTACGTTGCGGATCGGAGTGCAGGGTCCGCCATCCCGGCGCTCGCCGCGTTTGCCCCGAATGGCCCAAACCCGAACACTTGCCGCATCCGCATGGAGCCGATCGCATGCGATGATCTGCAGTCGCCGGCAGCACCAAGATCATCGCGGACGGATGTTCCCGTGCTTCCAATCAAACCTGCCACACATGGCGCCGCCGTGCGCACCGGCAACGGGAGTCAACGATGAACCATGAACCGCCCACATTCGGCGGCCGCGGCGTCGTCTATTTCGGCAATGGCTGGTTTGCCGAAAATCGCACCAGCAGCCATCACGTCGCCATACGCCTGGCTGCGGTCACGCCCGTGCTTTATGTCGATTCGCCGGGTATGCGCGCGCCGCAGGCGAGCGGTCGCGACCTGCGTCGCGCGATCAGCAAGCTCGTCGCGGCCTTGCGTCCACCCAGACAGATCCACCCCAACCTCTGGCATTGCACCGTACCGCAATTGCCGTTCCGGCGCGTTCCGGGCGTCACCGCCTTCAACCGTTGCTTCAGCCAATGGGCGGTGCGCCGGGCGATGCGCGCGGCAGGATTGACGCGGTCGATATCCTGGTTTGTCGTTCCGCATCCGGGCTTCATGGCGAAGCGACTCGGCGAGGATCTGTGCGTCTACTACTGCATTGACGACTATGCCGCGCATCCCGGGGTCGACACAGCGCTGATCGGCGCGCAAGACGAACAACTGACACGCCATGCGGATCTGGTCTTCGTGGCTCCGCCCGCACTGCTTGCGGCGAAGCGTGCGTTGAATTCGCAAACGGTATTTTCTCCACACGGCGTCGATGTCGCATTGTTCAACCAGGCGGCCATGGCGCAAACTGAAATCGCGCTTGGCGCACGCGACCTCGACCATCCCGTGGTGGGCTATTTCGGCTCGCTGCATGAATGGATCGACATGGAACTGCTTGAGTGGCTGGCACTGTCTCGCCCACAATGGACGTTTCTCCTGATCGGACATGCGGCTGTCGACACCCATGTACTACGCGCGCTGCCGAATGTGCGCCTGGTCGGCCCGCAACCGTATGCAAGCCTGCCGAGCTGGGCCAAGGCGTTCGACGTGGCGATCATCCCGTACCGGCTCAACCGACAGGTCGCGAACGCCAACCCGCTCAAATTGCGCGAATATCTGGCGACTGGAAAACCGGTGGTCAGCGTGCGCAACCCGGAGATCGAGAAGTTCGCCGAATGGGTGCGCATCGCCGACGATCGCGATGGGTTTCTGGCCGCGCTGGACGACACAGTGCGCGGCGAGCCTGCTGGCACCGGCAGCGCACGCATGGCCGTGGTTGCCGATCAGACCTGGGATCACCGCGTCGACGAGGTCGTCGCCACGGTGAACGCCGCATTGGCGCGTCACGCGACTCATTGAATAGTAAAGGAAGAACATGGCGTCAAATATATCCACAAAGCTGCGAATTGCAGTCGTCGGTGCCGGCTACGTGGCGCGCTACCACATCGGCGCGTTGCAGCGCCTCGATTTCGTAGAAGTCGTGGGGATCTGCGACCTCGACATGGCCGCTGCGCAGGTACTCGCCGACCATTTCAAGATTGGACAGGTCGCCTCAACCCTGTCCGGACTCGCCCCCCAGCACATCGATGCGGTCTACGTGCTGACCCCGCCGTCGAGCCATTGCGCCGTCACCCTGCAAGCGCTCGATATGGGATGCCATGTGTTCGTCGAGAAGCCAATGGCAGACTCCGTCGCAGAATGCGACGCGATGATCGCGCGGGCGAACGCAGCGAATCTCGTGTTGTCGGTCAATCATTCCGACCGCTTCGACCCGGTCGTACTCAAGGGGCTCGACCTGGTCCGCTCCGGCGCATGCGGCGACATCCTTGCCGTCGATGTGCTGCGCAGCTCGGAATATCCCGCTTACGCGGGCGGCCCACTGCCGGCGCTGGTGGCTCAAGGCTCGTACCCGTTTCGCGACCTGGGCGTGCACGGCCTGTATGTCCTCGAAGCCTTTCTCGGCCCGATCACGCATCTCGATGTGAGCCAGCGCTCGACCGGCCAGCACGCGAACCTGAAGTTCGACGAATGGCACGCCACGGCGACTTGCGCGCGCGGTCTGGGCCGCCTGCTGCTGTCGTGGAACGTGCGGCCGATGGAAAACCGCATCATCGTTCACGGCAGCAAAGCCGTGGTCGAAATCGACCGTTTCCTGCAGATCTGCCGCGTGCAGCGCGTGCTGCCAGGACCGAAGTTCATCGGCATCGTCGGATCCGCGTTCTTCACCGCTGTGCGTGATGTGTTTCGTGTGCCGTGGAATGTGCTGCGTTTCGCGACCGGCAGCCTGAAACCCTCACCTGGCATCCAGAACAGCGCGGCAGAATTCGCGCGCGCGCTGCACGAACATCGCGAGCCACCGGTCAGCGCCGCTGAAGGCCGTCACGTCGTCGCATTGATGGAACCGGCCTGCGCGGGCCCGGACGCCGAACGCACGCGCGAACTGGAAGCGCGCATCGCCCCACTCGATCCAGCCGATGCACTGGTCACTGGCGCCGCCGGTTTCCTCGGTCGCGCATTGGTTGCGGCCCTGCGTGCGCGCGGCCAGCGCGTGCGCGTACTGGTGCGCAAGCCGGTCGCCGCGTACGCGAACGACCCGGATGTGCAGGTCGTGGTCGGAGATCTCGGCGATCCGCGCATCGTCGATCACGCGATCGACGGCGCACGCCTCGTCTATCACGTCGGTGCCGCAATGCGCGGCAGCCCACGCGATTTCGAGGCCGGCACCGTGTGCGGCACGCGCAACGTCGTGGATGCCTGTCTGAAACACGCGACGCCACGGTTGGTCTACGTCAGCTCGCTGAGCGTGTTCGACCATGCCGGCCGCGATCCACGCGGCACGCTCACCGAAACCTCGGCGTTCGAGCCGTATCCCGAACGCCGAGGCGCGTACACGAAGACCAAATTGATTGCCGAAACCATCGTGTACAACGCGATGCGCGACCATGCGCTGCCGGCTGTCATCATCCGACCGGGTCAGATTTTCGGCGCTGGCGCGGAGAAAGTGACGCCGAATGGCACCGTCTCGATCGCAGGGCGCTGGTTGGCCGTGGGCGAATCTGCACAGACGATACCGGTGATTTACGTGGACGATATCGTCGATGCGCTGATCCTCGCAGCGACGGTTCCCGACGCGATGGGAAAGGTTTTCAACGTCGTTGATCCGACCACCATCACCCAACAGGAATACCTCGACTGCTGCCAACGCAAGCTGGGTCGCGAGCTGCGCATCACGCGCGTCCCGACAGCGGTATTCCTAGGCCTCGGCTGGGGCGTGGAGATGCTTGGAAAGGTGCTCAAGCGCGAGGTTCCGTTGACGCGCTATCGGGTGCATTCGCTGCGCCCGCTAGCGAACTTCGATCTGGTTGCCGCGCAGACGCAACTGGGATGGGCGCCGCGCGTCGGCGTAAGACGCGGACTTGCGATCACGTTCGACGCCGCCTGACCACACGCATGCGCATCCTCGTCGTCACTTCGCAATTTCCGATCGCGGGCGACGCCACACGCGGGCGACCGATCCAGCAGACGGTACGCGAGTTGGCCCGACTGGCCAGCGTGCACGTGGTCAGTCCGATCGCGATGTATCCGCGCTGGGCGCAGCCGAAAAGCTATCTGTTTCGTGCGCCGGATGCGGCACCGCCTGGCTCCGACGGTGCGACCGACTATCGACCGTATCCGGCGCTGCCGATGCTCTCGCGGCCATTCAACGGCTGGCTCTGTGGCCGCGCGATCCGCGCAGCCGCGCGCCGCTTTGACGCCGACGTCGTGCTCGCCTACTGGCTGTACCCGGACGCCTACGGCGCAATGCAGGTTGCGCGGCAGCTCGACATCCCGCTGGTCGCTGGCGCACGTGGATCCGACATCCGCGTGCGCGATCCGCTCAGCCGCTTCCTGACTCGACGGGTGGTGCGCGCCGCATCCCGTCTGCTGGTGGTCAGTGCGGATCTTGGGCACATGGCTGCGGGCGCCTATGGCGCCGACCCTGCACGCACACGCGTGATACCCAATGGCTGCGATGCGGCGATCTTTCATGAGAGCAATCGCGCCGAGGCGCGTGCGGCACTCGGCGTCGCCGAAGAGGCGCAACTGATTGTTTATGTCGGGCGCCTGGTCGCCGAAAAAGGCCTGCGCGAACTGCTCGGCGCGATGACCACGCTGACTGCGCAAAGGCCGCGTGCCGAACTGGTGCTCGTCGGCGACGGTAGGCTGCGCGACGAACTCACCGCACGCGCCGCCGCTGCCGGATCACGCGTGCGCTTCGCCGGCGCACAGACTCCGCCAGAGGTTGCACGCTGGATGGCCGCGGCGAATCTGGTCACCCTGCCGAGTTATTCGGAGGGCCACCCGAACGTGCTGGTCGAAGCCCTTGCCTGCGGCCGGCCGGTGGTTTCGACACCGGTCGGCGGCATTCCTGAAGTCGTCGACGCAAGCTGCTCCATCCTGGTGCCGCCGCGCGACGCCGACGCCCTCGCGCTGGCGCTGGCACAGACACTGGATCGCGAATGGGACGCCGAGGCTCTGTCGCTGCGCTTCTCGCGCAGTTGGCACACGGTCGCGGAAGACACCTTTCGCGCGTGCGCGGAAGCCGTCGCGGAACGCGCACGAATCCAGCGCTGATCACATTCGCAGCGCGGTACTTACCTAAATCAGGGGCGTGATGTTCTTGTCAACGCCGAGCAACACCTTGCCATACAACTCCTCGCACACCGGCGGCAGCACGAAGGCATGCCGCGCTGCGGTGTTCGAATCGCGCCAGATCCGCTGCAACGGATTGGATTCGGCGAACGCGCCGGCACCGTGAGCGGAGACCAGGGTGTTGATCGCGTCGGTTACGGTCTTGGCGATGTAGCCGGTGTCCGCACG
>JBDTWV010000001.1:0-31594 GCA_040006495.1 Dokdonella sp. | reverse complement strand
GCCCCATCAAGGAGAACGAATGAACGAATGGATCAAGGTCTGCGTGACAGCCGAGCTGCTGCCCGGCGAATACCGCAACGTCTACGACGGCGATACGCCGATCGCGGTATTCAATATCGATGGTGAGCTGTACGCGATCGAGGATGTGTGCACGCACGATGGCGGCGAGTTGACTGGCGGCATCATCGAGGGCCATGAGATCGAATGCCCGCGCCATGGGGCGCGCTTTGACATCCGCACCGGTGCCGTGCTGTGCCCGCCGGCGTATGAACCGACCGCAAAATTTCCGGTCAAGGTCGAGGATGGCGTCGTCTATACGCGCGACGATCGCTGAACGTCTGCGCGTGGCGATGCGCTGAAGCGCAGGGTCACGCGCAAGCCAAGACCGTCGCGGCCGCGATCGAATATGACGGCGGCGTGATGGCGTTCCGCGATGCGCCGCACGATCGCGAGGCCGAGTCCGGATCCTTCGCGTGCACTGCCAGGAGGGCGGAAAAAGCGCTCGCCCAGACGCGGCCACCATTCCGGGTCGACGCCTGCGCCGGAATCCTCGACCGCCAAAGCGACCGTGCCCGCTTCGTTGGTGATGGAAACCGTGACCGTGCCAATCGCGCCGGCGTAGTTCAGCGCGTTGTCGATCAGATTGACCAGCGCTTCGCGCAGCATCACCGGGTCGCCATGGATGTCAGCGCCCTCGCCCGGCCCTTCGTAGCCAAGGTCGATACGTGCTGAGAGCGCGCCCGGTACGCGCTCGCCGACATATTCACGGACCAGCGGGGCGAGATCGATCACGCCATCCGAGGTGTCGTTCTCGATTGAGGTTTTCGAGGTCTGAGCGCGCGCGAGGGCGAGCAGTTGACCCGCCGCGCGGCCGGCGCCGGCGGACAGGCGCTCGACGTGGATCAGCGCATCCCGAACGCTCTCTGGCCGTGGGTCGGCCAACGCGCGCTCGGCTTGCAGACGCAGGCCCGCGAGCGGGGTGCGCAGCTGGTGTGCGGCATCGGCGATGAAGCGTTCCTGCAGGTCGAGCAGGTCGCGCAAGCGCGCGAACAGCGCATCGATGGTCTGCGTGAACGGTCGGATCTCGACGGGTACGACGCTCTGGTCCAGCGGCGACAGATCGCGCGCGCGTCGCGCCGCGATCTGGTTGGCGAGCGGGTCGAGCAGACGCAGGCCGCGGCTGACGCCGAACCAGACCAGCACCAGCACGAATGCGATGAGGGCAAGCACGATCGGCAGCGAACCGACCAGGATTTCGCGTGCCAGCGCGTGTCGTTCGTGCAGAGTTTCGGCGACCGAGAGGATGATCGTATCGTCGTCGTCCACGCCGGGCATCGCCAGTGAGGCCATGCGCAATCCGTGGCCGTCCACCTTGACCGCGTCCAGCTGCGCCGGCGCGGTCGGCAGCGGCACCGAGTTCGGCACCGGCAGCGCGAGATTCGATGCGAGGATGCCGTGACGCAGGCTGCGTACCGCGTAGTAACCCGGATCGCTGGAGTCGTACTCCATCAGGATGCGCGCCTGCGGACTCAATTCGCGATGGCCGGCATTGCTGCGGACCATGTGCTCCAGCGCATTGACGCTATCCACCAGCGAGCGGTCGTAGTTGATATTCACGTAGTGCAATGCGAGCACGTAGATCAGCGCGCCGCTGCCGAGCCAAGCGAGCCCCATCGGGATCGCGAGGATGGTCAGCAGCCGTCGGCGCAGGCTAGGCGGCCGCGTCATCGCCGGTCTCCAGTAGATAGCCCAGTCCACGCACCGTGCGGATGCGCACGCCGCTCCCGTCGAGTTTGCGACGCAAGCGATAGACCGCGATGTCAAGGCCGTTGTCGGTCAAGGTCGTGTCCCAACTGCACAGCGCCTCGATCAGTTGCTCGCGGCTGATGACCCGATCCAGACGCGCGGCGAGCGCTTCGAGCAACCCGAACTCGCGTGGTGTGAGCTCGAGTGGCGCTTCGCCGACATGCGCACGCCGGCGCGGCAGGTCCAAGCGCAGGCGCGCGAGTTGCAACTCGGGGACGCCCTGGGTAATGCGCCGACGCAGCAGGGCGCGCACGCGCGCCTCGAATTCACGCAGTGCGAACGGTTTCACCAGATAGTCGTCGGCCCCCAAGTCGAGCGCGTGCACACGTTCCTCCAGTTCTTCACGTGCGGTCGCGACCAGCACCGGCACGGCATCGGCGCGCGAGCGCAGGCGGCGAAGAAGTTCGATACCGTCGACATCCGGCAGGCCGAGGTCGAGCACGATCAGGTCGTAGGGATGGTCGCGTAGCGCGACGTCGGCCTGACGACCGCTGGCGAGGCGATCGACCGCGTGGCCGGCATGGGTCAGCGCGGCGACCATCGCTTCGGCGATGGCGTCGTCGTCTTCGATGATGAGTACGCGCATGCCGCATTCTAGTGCGGCATGCGGCAGTGGACACGCTTGGGTCGCGACGTGGCGTGCTTGAGTGCAACCGACCAAATCGGGCAGTGCGATTGACAGAAATGCGACGGTAAGTGAGAATCGTTCGCATATCGATTAACGTTGTGTTTATGGAACTGCTCATGCGGGAACCCTGTGCGCCACCGGCCAGCCGTATGTTCAGTCGAGTCGGCGCGGCTGTCATTTTCGCTGCGCTTTCAAGCGCTGCGGCGGCCGCGCAAGTTGTCGCACCAGCACTGACGGTAGCGTCGCTCGGCCGCGAGATCTTCCTCGATCCGTCGTTGTCGGCGTCGGGGCGCATGGCGTGTGCGACTTGCCATGATCCGGCGCATGCGCATGCGTCGCCGAACGCGCTCGCAGTGCAATCGGGTGGCGCTAATCTGGACGTGGCCGGTTTCCGCAGCGTGCCGTCGCTGCGCTATCTCAACACGGCCGCTTTTTTTTTCGACAAGGAAGGTACGCCAACCGCCGGCTTCAATCACGATGGCAGCGCGGCGAGCCTGCTCGACCAAGCCGAGCTTCCGCTACTCGCCGCGCACGAGATGGCGAATGGCGACGCGGCTACTGTCGCGGCCAGATTGCGCATGGCCGCATATGCCGACGATTTCCTCAGGCTGTTCGGTAACGATGCCTTCGATGATGCCGAGCGCGCGCTGCTGCGCGCGCGCGTCGCGATCGCGGCCTACGAGAAGTCTGCGCCCGAACTACATCCGTTCGATTCGAAATACGACTATTTTCTGAAAGGCTCGGTGCGGCTCGCGCCTGCTGAACTGCGTGGTTTCGCGCTGTTCAACCGCAAGGACAAGGGCAACTGCGCGGCCTGTCACACCAGTACGCGCGGTAGCGACGGCTCGCCGCCGCTGTTCACCGATTACAGCTACGACAATCTCGGCGTGCCGCGCAATGCACAGATTCCCGCGAATGCCAATCCCGCTTACTTCGACCTCGGTCTGTGCGCCGTGAACCGTAGCGATGGGGTGTTGCGGCGCGACCTGTGCGGTGCATTCAAGGTGCCGACCCTGCGCAACGTCGCGACGCGCCAAGCGTTCTTCCACAATGGTCTGTTCAAGACGCTGCACGACGTGGTGCGCTTTTATGTGCGGCGCGAGACGAACCCGGAAGAGTTTTATCCGCGCGATGCAGACGGCATCGTCATGAAGTTCGATGACTTGCCGCGCGAGCTCGTGCGCAACGTCAACACCCTGGAAGTGCCGTACGACCGCCGACCGGGCCAGGCACCGCGCTTGGACGACGCCGAGATCGACGATCTCGTCGCATTCCTGCAGGCGCTGACCGACGGTTACGACCCAGCCACCAATACGGCTGATCCGGCGCGCAATGTGCCCCTGGCGCGCTGACCCCATTGTTCATTGGAGACGCTGCATGTTGAAATCATCAATCCCGCTGGCGCTGCTGAGCGTTGGGCTGCTTGGTGCCGTGCCGGTGCATGCCGACGAGGCCAGCTTGCGCCAGGAAATGGCCACGATGCGTGCCGAGCTCAGCGCTCTGCAGGCTGAAGTGAATCAGTTGCGCACGGCGTCACCCGCAACCACGCCTTCGATTGCATCGACGCCACCGGCAGCGCCGAATGGACCTGACGCAGCTGAGGCACCTGCGCCTTCGGGCAGCATGTCCATCGCCGCGGCAGCGTCCGCGCCCGCTCCGGTACCGATGGCCAGCGACCAGTCCACGCGCTTGTGGGGTTATGGCGAACTCAACTACAACCGCCCGACCGGCAACGCGTCCGCGGCGAAGGCCGACGTGCGCCGTGCAGTGCTTGGGTTCAGTCATGCGTTCGACGAGGACACGCATGTCTACGGCGAACTCGAATGGGAGCATGCGGTTGTTTCCGCCACCGATCCGGGCGAAAGCGAAGTCGAGCAGCTCTATGTGGAACACCAGGTGGTCCCTGCCGTTGCGGTGCGCGCCGGCCTCAGCTTGATCCCATTGGGCTTCATCAACGAACGCCACGAGCCGGCCAACTACTACGGCGTCGAGCGCAACTTCGTCGAGACTGCGATCATTCCGTCGACCTGGCGTGAGGGCGGTGTCTCGCTGCTAGGCAGCACCGACTCCGGTCTGAGCTGGAACGTCGGCCTGACCACGGGTTTCGATCTCGCCAAATGGGATGCGACGGCCGCTGAAGGCCGCGCGTCTCCGCTCGGCAGCATCCACCAGGAGTTGGCGCAGGCCAACGCGAACGATGTTTCCATGTACGGCGCCGCGAACTGGCAGGGCATTCCCGGCTTCACGGTCGGCGGCGGTGTGTTCAGCGGCGGCATCGGCCAGGATCAAAAAGAATTTCTGGCCAAGAATGCACGCCTGACTCTCGCCGAAGTTCATATGCGCTGGCAACCGGGCCCGTTCGACTTGTCCGCACTCTATGCTCACGGCCAGATCAGCGACACGGAGGCGCTCAATGTCAGCTTCATCGGCCATCCGACGCCGGTGCCGAAATCGTTCTGGGGGGGCTATGTGCAAGGCGCGTGGCGCGTCTGGCAGCGCGGTGAATCGTCGCTCGCACCATTCATGCGCTACGAGGCGTTCAACACCGCGGCTTCATACGCAGCGATCCCGCAGGGACTCGGCGTGCCGGTCGCGGACACCGAGCGCGTTTGGACGGCCGGCGTGAACTACTATCTGACCCCATCCGTTGTGTTCAAGGCGGACTACCAGCACTTCAACATCGCTGACGCCGTGCTCGGCTACGGCAACCGCTTCAACCTCGGTGTCGGCTATCAGTTCTGACCATGACAAAACTCCCGCATGCGCGTTGGTTGTTGCCGCTCAGTCTTGTTGCTGTGCCGGCATTCCATGCGGCCTATGCGACGCAATACATGAGCGTCGCCGAGGCACAGCACGCCGCCTTCGCCGACGCGAGCGAGTTTCGAGCACTGCCAGCGATCGGCGCGGCGACCGCCAACGCACTGGGCGCGCCGGGCTGGTCGCCGCAGCTCTTCGAAGCGCGTAGGGCGGACCAACGCCTCGGCTGGTTGCTGGTGGACCGGGTGATCGGGAAAGCCGAACTGATCACCTACGCCCTCGCGCTGGATGCGACCGGCGCGGTGAAGTCGCTGGAGATCCTCGACTATCGCGAAACCCACGGCGGCGAAGTGCGACTTGCCGCGTGGCGCAGGCAGTTCGTGGGCAAAACCGCGCAAGCGCCAGTGCAGCTCAATCAGGACATCAAGAATATTTCCGGAGCCACGCTGTCGTCACGGCACGTTACCGAAGGCGTGCACCGGCTACTGCAGTTGTACGAGCTCACATTGCGCGCGGCCGGATGAGCGCTGCGCACGACGTGCGCCGGGCGCAAGCGTGGCTGGGCACGTTCGTCGAGATCCGCGTGGGCGGCCTGCCGCCGTTAGCGGCCATCGCCGCGATCGAAGCGGCTTTCGTCGAAGTTGCGGCCGTGCATGCGCTGATGAGCTTTCATGAAACCGGCAGCGATCTTTCACGCCTGCATCGGATGGCGGCAGGTGTTCCGGTGCAAGTCGATCCCCGGACCTACGACGTGTTGGTGGCCGCGCTGCGTTTCGCGGATGAATCCGGCGGCTGTTTCGATCCGACAATTGCCGCGCGACTGGTCGCGTGGGATCTGCTACCGCGGCCGATCGGTGCGACCCTGCTCGATCCGCAGGCCAATTGGCGTGATGTCGAGCTGCTCGACGGCGCCCACGTCCGCTTTCACCGGCAGGTGTGGCTCGACTTGGGCGGTATTGCCAAGGGCTATGCGGTCGATCGTGCGCTGGAGGTCCTGCGTGCGCGTGGCGCTACGGCGGCGTGCGTCAATGCCGGAGGCGATCTGCGTCGCTTCGGCGAAGCGGCGGAGTCGGTCGCATTGCGCCATGGCTCGGCGAACCGCTGCGCACTTCCGGAAATCGAACTCGGCAACGCGGCCGTTGCAAGCAGTGTGGTCACGGCGCACGGCGAGCGCGGCGATCAGTGCGTGCATTCGGTGCATGTCAATGCGCGCAGTGGCCGATCGATGCGCGCGCGACGCGCGGTCAGCGTCGTGGCTGACACCTGCATGACCGCGGACGCGCTGACCAAGGTCATGCTGGCTGACGTGCGTGTCGGCGGACGCCTGCTGCGGCGCCATGGCGCGAGCGCTTGTCTGTCGGATGGTGCGCGTGGTTGGCGTCTGTTCGGCCACGGATGAAACTTCACCGCTTCCAGTCGCCGCATGCCGGACGAGCGCGCCTGCCGCCGCGCCGCGAAGCGCTCGTGCATGTGGTCCTTGGTACCGTTTGGATCAGCGGTGTCGGCTGGCTGGTATTCCACTATTTTTTGCGTCAGGCAAGCGAGTTCGGAGAGCTGCCGCATCCGCTCGAAACCTGGTGGCTGCGGCTGCACGGCGCAGCCGCGTTCGCGACCTTGTGGCTGCTCGGTATGTTGTGGGTGATCCACCTGGTGCCCGGATGGAGGGCACGCAGACGGTCCAGCGGCATCGTGCTCGCCGGCATGCTCGCCTTGCTTTCGGTCAGCGGCTACCTGCTGTACTACGCTGGTGGCGACGATGCGCGCGCCGCTATAGCACTGGTGCACTGGGTCGTCGGCGCAGCACTTCCGCTATTCCTGCTGCCGCATGTCTTGCGCGGCCGCCAGCCACGCTCCCAAGGGAACGCACGCACGACACGTCGCCGGTAGGCGAGTTCCAGCGCTCGCGCCTTGCCGGCGAACTCGCCGGATCGGCGCATGCGGCTCTGCGCGAGATCGGCGCGGATCTGTACGCACGCGCCGCGTCGAGGAGCAAACGCGCTTGCTGTTTTTGGTGGGAGCGGCGGCAGCCGCGATGCTTTTCCGGAAGCCAGTAGCATCGCGCGTTCCGGCACTACCACAGGAAAGTCGTAGGTTGATGGCAACAAAGCAAGCATGGTAAGAGACGGCTGGATGGGAGCGGCGGTAGCCGCGATGCTTTTCCCGAAGCCGAATAGCATCGCGCCTTCCGGCGCTCCCACAAGGCCTGCCGCGGGATGCCGCGCTACCGATCGATCGCAGTGAATTTTGCGAGGATGAGTTCGCCGCCGCCATCGAGCACGATGCGGTTGCGATCGTCGCCGCGGAAGTCGATGTGCAGCGAAGCGCCGGTGCCGAGCACCAGGGCGGTACCCGCGCTGCGCGCGCTTGCGTGACCGCCGAGCACATGCACGAGCCATTCCACGCCCGCTTCCGGAAGCATCACCATCGCACCGACCAGCGGCCGCGCGAAGACCTCGGCTCGCACCGTCTCACGGCGTGCCATGACATTGAAATCGCGCGTCGCCCCGGCGAGCAGGCGGCACACGACGTGTGATTCACCTTCGAAACGGACGCGCTCGAATCGTGAGCGCAAGCTCAGCGGCGCGGCATCGTCGATACCGAGCTCGATACCGCTACCTGCGAGCAGCAGCAAATCGCGGGTGACGCCCGGGAACGACGAGAAGGGGCCGTCGGCTTCGATATCGGCGATGCTGACGCGCCAGCGAAAATCACCGCTGGCGGCGACCGCACTGCGCGCCAGTTCCGTGGTCCAGCCGCCGTCATTCTTCCAGCGGGTGCGTTGGCAGTCCCTGGCTCCGATCAAACGCATCGCGGTTAGGCTCCGTCAGCCATCCATTCCGGGCGGATGATAAATATAGACTAGGGTCGCCCCTCCGAGAAAATCGATGGTGGTGGCCTGGCGCGCTCCGAGCCTGCGTGCGACATGTTCTGAAGCTGTATTTTCGCAGCGTATCAGGCTGATCGCGCGCGGTGCTTTCACCTTTGAGAACGCGAAATCGAGCGCCGCGCGGCCCGCTTCAGTCGCGTATCCGAGATGCCGGTGTTGCGGGCGCAGCATCCAGCCCAGTTCGAGATCAGGCCAGCCTTCGGGGTGGTGCAGGCCGACCCGGCCGACAAACTCGCCGGTGTCGATCAATTCCAGCGCCCACATGCCGTAGCCGCGCAGCGCCCAGTGGCCGAGCAGCATCGCCATCGAGCGCCATGCATTCATGCGATCGAGTGGCTGTCCGTCGCCAACGAAGCGGGTGCTGCTCGGGTCGGCGAGCATCTCGGCGTAGGCTTCGAAATGGCGGTCGCCAAACGCGGTCAGGCGCAAGCGTTCGGTTTCCAGTTGCGGTATGTCGATCATTGTTGTGGTCAGTCGAGCAGGTTGGACAGCGCGGCCGTCGAGGCGCGCAGGCTTTCCCGCCAGGTAAAGCCGACGATGCGTTCGCCACTGTGCATGTCACGGAAATCCTCTTCCTGGCCGGGCGCGAGCAGATGACGATAGTCGACCGTGATTTCGGTGCCGGCAGCGAGGTTGGCAGCGGCGAACACGAAGCCCAAGTGCCAGAGCGCACTAGGATTGAACGCGTGGTTGATGTAGCACTCGTCCGGCCATTCCGGCGTGACCGTGTAGCGGTCCTCGAACCAGCGCACGGTGGCGGGTAGCAGCTTGTCGGCATCCGGCAGCGCGAGGATGTCGTCGAACGTATAGACGCGGGGAATCGCATCGGGCGCGGTGATCAGACGCCCACGCACAAGCGGCTCGTCGAGGAACAAGCCTTGTCCTGCGCCCGCGATCAGGGACGGGCCGATGTGATACTGGGGGAGAATCATGCGTGGGCCGCCGTTTGGCGGGGCGCGAGTTTAGCAGGATGGCGGCAAAGGGCCATCCCGCAGGGCGAGCGGTCGGGCTTGTCTTGGCAGCATCATGGCGGCTGCGGGTCGCCTTGCGGCCTCCGGAAATCAGGACGGCGTCGGGAGATGCCGTTGCGTCCGATTGGTGCGCAACTCGCGCGCCGGGTCGATGATGACGATGGCCTCGCGATTGGCTTCCAGCGTCTTCTTGCCGATGCCCTTGACCTTGGTGAGGTCCTCCACTTGCAGGAATGGCCCGTTCGCATTGCGATACGCGACGATCGCCTCGGCCCGGACCAGGCCGATGCCACTCAGGGATTCAGCCAGCGTTTTCGCATCCGCGCTGTTGATGTCGACCTGTGCGGTCGCCAGCGTGGGCAGCGCGAACGCGAGCAGGAATGCGACAAGTAGGTGGCGCAACAGTTTCATCGGCAACAGTGGTCGAATGTGGCGCATGCGCGCGGAATAGCCGCCATTTTAGGCGTGGCGCACCAATGCCGGCAGTGCGGCACGTCACTTTTCCTTGCGGGAATTCGGCGCGGGTGCGCGTAGGAAATTTCCTACAACGGGTCCCGAATGGCGTGCGGAGTAGAATGGCCGCTCTTGTACATCGGCACAGAGGCGTCCCATGGATTCGAAAAAACTCAGTGGTTTCGTGGGTGCGTTGTGGGACGAGCAGATCGTTCCGCAACTGACCGAGTACATCAAGATTCCGAACAAATCGCCGATGTTCGATGCGAAGTGGGCCGAGCACGGCTACATGGATCAGGCAGTGGCGTTGATGGAATCGTGGGCGCGCGCGCAACCGATCGCCGGCATGCAGCTCGAAGTGGTGCGGCTGCCCGATCGTACGCCGCTGATCTTCATCGAGATCCCTGGCACCGACGCGGCCAGCAGCGACACCGTGCTGCTCTACGGCCACCTCGACAAGCAGCCGGAAATGACCGGTTGGGCCGCGCACCTCGGTCCGTGGAAACCTGTGCTCGAAGGCGACAAGCTGTACGGCCGCGGAGGCGCCGACGACGGCTACGCGATTTTCGGTTCGCTGGCCGCGATCATGGCGCTGCAGGCGCAGAACATCCCGCATGCGCGCTGCGTGGTAATGATCGAGGCCTGCGAGGAATCGGGCAGCTACGACCTGCCTTACTACGTCGACCATCTGGCTGCGCGGATCGGCATGCCCTCGCTGATCGTGTGCCTCGATTCGGGCTGCGGCAACTATGACCAACTCTGGTTGACCACGTCCCTGCGCGGCCTGACCGGCGGTAATCTGACGGTCACGGTGCTGGAGGAGGGCGTTCACTCGGGCGACGCTTCCGGCATGATCGCGTCGAGCTTCCGCATCCTGCGCCAGGTGTTGTCGCGCCTGGAGGATGAGGCCACCGGCATGATCAAGCCGCAGGAGCTGCACGTCGAAATTCCGTCCGAGCGTGTCGCCCAGGCGCAACGCACTGCCGAGATCCTCGGCGCCGACGTCTACGCGAAATTCCCGCTGGTCGAGGGCATGCAGCCGATGGACACCGACCTCACCGAACTCGTGCTCAATCGTACCTGGCGACCGGCGCTGTCGGTCACGGGTGTCGGCGGCCTGCCCGCGCTCGATTCCGCGGGCAACGTATTGCGTCCGTTCACCGCGGTGAAGCTTTCGCTGCGCGTACCGCCGACCCTGAACGCCGCCAAGGGCGGTGAATTCCTCAAGCGTTTGCTGGAAACCAATCCGCCGTATGGCGCCAAGGTCACTTTCGAGGTGGAGAAGGCGGGTAGCGGCTGGGAAGCGCCGGCGCTCGCGTCATGGCTTGAACGGTCCGTAGATGCCGCATCGCAGCTGTTTTTCGGTGCGCCCGTCGCCTATAACGGCGAAGGCGGCTCGATCCCGTTCATGGGCATGCTCGGCGAAAAATTCCCTGGCGCACAGTTCCTGATCACCGGCGTGCTCGGGCCGCACTCGAACGCGCACGGTCCGAACGAATTCCTGCACATACCGACCGGCAAGCGCATGTCGATGTCGGTGGCCAAGGTCATCGCCGACCACTACGTCGCCAGTGGCAAGGGCCTCACCGAAGGCGTTGCCGCATCGAATGCGCATACGGTCAAGGGTGGCGACGGTTGTTGTTGATCAAGATGTGATCGCTCACCCAGTCGGCTTCTGCGGGTTCATCGCGGTCGCAGGAGCGTGCTGCGTAATCGACCCTTGTGGCGATGGTGAATTGAGATACGCTGGAGAAGCATCGCGCCTTCCGGCGCTCCCACAGTGCGGCGATGATGATTGTTGTCGCTCACGATGAGATCGCTCACCAGGTAGTCCCTGCGGCTTCATCGAGTCCGCAGGAGGCATGCCGCGTAATCGAACCTTGTTGCGATGGTGACTGGGATCACGCTGGAGAAGCATCGCGGCTGCCGCCGCTCCCACAACGCACAGATGCGTGGCTTGGTGGGAGCGCCGGAAGGCGCGATGCCTTTCCAGTCATATTTCGCGCACGCGCAGCCATGACGACGCTACGCACCGCACGCCCCGATGGTGCAGCAATTCTCGCCGCCCCCGTCTATTGCGGGCGCTGCTTCAGTCCGCTCTTCCACGCATACACCGCAGCCTGGGTGCGGTCGCTGACATTGAGCTTGCCGAGCACGTTGCTGACATGGGTCTTCACGGTCTTCTCGCCGATCCCGAGACGATCGGCGATGTGCTGATTGCTGAGGCCCTCGGCCATCAGAGTCAACACCTCGCGTTCGCGCTGGCTCAGTGACTGCAGCGCCGCCGTGCCCGGTTCGGCGCCATGGCGCAGCGTGTCCATCAGCATCGCGGCGACGCGCGGATGCAGGGTCGCTTCGCCACGCGCGGCCTTGCGCAAGGTGTCAGCCAGCGCGTCGGCGTCGATATCCTTGAGCAGGCACGACAGCGCGCCGGCTTGCACCGCGGCGACGATCTGCTTGGCATCCTCGAACGAGGTCAGCAGCACAACCTGGGTTTGGGGACTGGCCTTGCGGATCGCACGGGTCGCCTCGACGCCGCCACCCGGCATGACCAGATCGACCAGCGCGACATTGGGCTGGTGCTCGGTACACAGCGCCGTCGCGCCGGCCGCGTCTTCGGCCTCGCCGACGATCGCAAGGTCTGCGTGAGTTTCCAGGAACGCGCGGATGCCCTGGCGGACCAGCACGTGGTCGTCTGCTATGACGATGCGAATGGGCGTATTCATGGGGCAGGACTCTCCGCAACGAGGAAGCTGACGGTCACGCGTGTGCCGGCGTCGGTCAAGGTGTCGAGTTCGAAGCGACCGCCAGGCAACTCGCGGGCACGTCCACGCATATTGCCAAGCCCCATCCCGGCGGCAGGTTCGACCGGCATGCCGCGGCCATTATCGGCGATCGTGAAGCGCACGCGTTCCGTCTCACGACGGAGGCTGAGCTCGACGCGCGTGGCGCCGCTGTGGCGCAGCACGTTCGACAGCGCCTCATCGAGGATGCGCAGTAGCGATTCTTCGTCTGGCGTGGCGAACGGCGGCACGTCGTCGAGATCGAAGCCGATCGCCATGTTGCTGGTGTGCGACCACTCGATCGCGCGCGTGCGCACGCGCTCGGATAACGGCAGCTGGGCATCAGACATGCGCATCTCATCGAGGATTTTCGCCAGTTCCTGCTGGATCTGCTGACTCAGGCGCTGGGCTGGCTCCAGGCGTTCGGCGCCCGGCGCGTCGGCGAGCATGCGGCGCGCGGTGGCCAGTTGCAGGTTCAGCGCGAACGCCTTTTGCTTGACCGTGTCGTGCAGGTCGCGGGCAAGGCGTTGGCGTTCGGCCAGCGTCGCCAACTGCGCACGCGAACGCATCAAGCCCCTGAGGTCGACCGCCATGCGATCGAGCAGCGATGAAAGACCGCCCAGCTCATCGCGCGAGCGGTCGCCGATACGATCGGAAAAATCGCCACGACTCCATGCGGTCGCGGCGCGTGCGATGCGGTTGAGGCGTCGGGTCACCCATGCAGCGAGGAAGATCGAAGAGGCGAGGCCGAACACGATCAGGAACGCGAGCACAGTGGGCGATTCAAAGCTTGAATCCAGGAATAGATGTCGCCACGGCAGCGGCAGGCGCAATTCGACGAACAGCACGCCGAGGGATCGACCCGACGCGTCGCGCAGCGGCACCATCGTGCGCTGGATTTTGTTGTACGGATCTTCGCTGCCAGACAGCACTACGGCGTCCGCGCCGCGTGTCGCGTTGGCCTGCGCGATGGCAGCGACGGCGGGCAACTGCAGCGTCCAGTTGCCGTCGTCGTGAGAGCGCGCCAGGAGCTGTCCGTCGGTTGCGATGATCGCTGCTGCGAGCGGCGCGTTGCTGAGCTCCAGCAACAGATATGACTCGTCCGGTGTCAGCCCGCCTTGCGGTTGGCGCAGGCGCAGCAGCCAATTGTCCAGCCACAGGTTGAGTGCGGTTGCATCGGCGCTGTCGGCGTTGTGCAGGTGCGGCCATTGCGTGGCCAGATCGGTCGCCCCGCGTTCGGCGGCTCGGTCGAGGCTGCCGTTTGCGAGGCCCCCCATGAAGTGATGGAACTCGTACAGCAGGATGGTCGACTCGACCACGATCAAGGTCGGCAACGACAGCAACACGTAGAACAGTGCGAGCTTGGAAACGAGCCCGCGCAATTGCGGCCGGAGCTGACTCATCGCGCGCGAGAATTACTTCGTGGCCGGAATGCTGAACGGCGTCGCCACCGGACAACCGGTACGCATGCGCTTTCCGCAGCTGCGCAACGCCAGATTCTTGTCGAGACACACGCGCACTTCGACCAATTCGCCCTGGCTGCAATGCAGGCTCATCATGTCGTCGCGCAGCGCCGGGTTGGCATTCTTGAGCGCCGTGCGCAGGTCGGTCGCATTCATCTGCAGCGCGTTTCGCGGCGCCTTGAGGTCGGGCGGAACGCGCAGCGATGCGAACGCACGGTCCGCTGTCTTGAAATAGGTCGAGGGGTCAAGGCCGGTGCAGGCGCCATGGGCGAACCACTCGTGGTTGATCAGGCGCTTGCTCGGCATGAACGCGAGCGTCTCGGCAACCGTCTTGCGATCGGGCTGGGTGTCGCTTGTGCAGCGTTGCGGGCCACCGCCTTTTTCGTACTGCGGCCAGAGGCCGTGCAGCACGAAGCCATATCCCTTGTGGCCGCATTGGTCTTGCTCGTCCGGATGCGTCTGGCAGAACGTCGGCGACCACGACAGCGCCATCAGGTAGTAGTCGTAGTCGGCCGTGGCAGCGGTGGTGTTGGCTGGCGGCGCGATATGCGAGCGCGAATGCCGCGCCAGGGCCGCGTTCGCGAAACAGGTCGCCAGCAGTGCGGCGATGATCAGGGCAGGGCGCAAGCGCAACATGGCAGACTCGTGGGTATTCGGCGCGGTCATTCGCGCCCGTGCAAATTAGCAGATTGCACCACAAGCCGCGTGCCTGCAGCCGTGGACGCGGAACGCGATATCATCCGCGCCCGCTATCCAACACGTTGCCTCGTCATGCCAAAACGCATCGCCGCACGCCGCTCGCCGATCCATGGCAACGGAGTTTTCGCCCTTGTCGACATTCCGGCCAAGACCGAACTCATCGAATACCGTGGCAAGCGACTGACCCACGCGCAGGCCGACCGGCTGTATGCGAACACCAGCGACAGCGGACACACGTTTCTGTTCACCTTGAACGACAAGTACGTGCTCGACGCGAACAGCGAAGGCAATATCGCGCGCTGGATCAACCACAGCTGCAAGCCGAACTGTCGCGCTTTGCTCGAGGAAAATGCCGATGGCGATCCGCGCAAGGATCGGGTGCTGATCGAATCACTGCGCGCGCTGCGCGCCGGCGAGGAACTCACCTACGATTATGGCATCGTGCTTGATGAACGCCTGACCCCGCGCCTGAAGGCCATCTGGGCCTGCCGTTGCGGCGCGCCGCGCTGCAGCGGCACCTTGCTCAAGCCCAAGCGCGTGCCGCGTGCGGCCGCGCAGAAGCGTGTCGTGGCGAACAAGGCCGCGCACTAATCGTGGAGGCTGATCGTGGAGATCATGTAGGTTGCTTCGACGCCAACGCGGCACGTAGGATGCGGGTCACCCCGCCCGAACTGGATCAACCTGCTCGTGAGCCGTGACAAGACCCTGGCCCTGATCGGCGTATCCGACCAGGAAGCCGCCCACCTTCGGCTGATCATGCGCAGGGCTGCGTCCGTGCTGGATCAGCACTGGGTCTGGGGCGAGGAAAGCAGCGCGGATCTGCTCGTCATCGACGCACGGTCGTTCGCTGGCCAGATGGCGCGCACGCGCGCGCAAGGCGCGGGTGTGCGCTATGCGATCTTCTCAGACAAGCCGCTCGACGACGACGTTCTGGTGTTGCGGCGTCCTTTGCAGTTGGTTGACGTCATCGCGCTGCTCAACAGTGTCGGCGGCGCGGTCGAGCACCATCCAGCGGTCGAGTCGAACAACGCGGGCTTCTACGTCCGCGACATCGGTGACGATGCAGGCGAGGAGAATCAGGCAAGCTTGGGCGCGACATTCGACCGTGCGCCTGCGGTGCAGGGACTCGATGAGCTGTTGCGCGCGCAACCTGTCGAGCTGCGTACTGCGCCGGATTGGGCGCAGGCGCAGGAGGCGGCCGAGCCTGCCGGCCCGGCTGCACTGACTGCCGCTCCCGGCGATGCTGTACCGGATATCCAAGCAGCCACGCCGCGCAAATACGCGACCCGCGGCGCGATGCTCGCCGACACGATGCCGCATGGCCTGCGCGCATACCTCGAGGGCGATCTGCTGGGCGGTCCCGCGCGCTATGCGCTGCCAGGCAAGGTTCCGCCACTGGTTCTTGATCCCAAACTCAAGCTTGCCCATTCGCCGCTCGGGTTGGCCGCACTGCAGCCTTACTGCCATCAGCGCTGGCGACTGTGCGACTGGCAAGCGCTGACGGGCGCCGAGCTCGACGAGGTGCGCGCGACGCAACCGGCGCTGCCCTACACGCGCCTGGTCTGGCTGGATGTCCTGGTCCATTCCGATGGCCGGCTTGCATCGCATCTGGACCCAGGTGGCACCTATCGACTCGCGCGCTGGGTC
Organism: Dokdonella sp.; assembly: GCA_040006495.1. GTDB lineage: Bacteria > Pseudomonadota > Gammaproteobacteria > Xanthomonadales > Rhodanobacteraceae > Dokdonella_A. The sequence continues at coordinate 15,500 of JBDTWV010000001.1, read as the reverse complement.
GAAATCGATCACGATCTCAGCCGCTATTTCCGGGTTGCCTCGTCGATGCTGCAACCGATGCGGCTGCACGAGATTGCCGCCGCGAGTGGTGCGCCAATGGGTGATGTGTTCGACGTGATCAATGCGTACGAAGCGGTCGGCCTGATCGAATGGCAGCCGCGCGCACGTCGCGAAGAAGGCCCACGCCCGCCGTCGTTCCTGGACAAGCTGCGCAATCCGTTCGGCAAGGCGTAGGCGAACGCGCGGGGCCCCTCGGGAGCTCGATCGGCGCCAACCGCGCCTGGACAGCAAGTGGCACGACTGAAATTCGACCGGACCGCTGCGTGATCACCAACTGAGCAGTGCGTGTGCGCCTGGATGGGACAGCCGATCTCATGTCGCCGCGATCATGCCTTCTTGAGGAAGCAGGTCTTGAGTACCAGTCCCTTGACCTTGTCGGCATTGCACTCGATCTGTTCCTCATCGTCGGTGAGCCGGATGTTGCGGATCATCGTGCCGCGTTTCAGCGTGATCGAAGTACCCTTCACCTTCAGGTCCTTGATAACCGTCACGGAATCGCCGTCGGCGAGCGTGGTGCCGTTGCTGTCTTTCACTGCCATGGTGTTCCTCGCGGGTTCGATGTGTCGGTGTGGCCGGTCTGAGCCATCAGTACGGCGAACACGCGTTCCCGCGGAGGCCTATTGCACAGGCTTAGGTCCACACGCCTGATTGCCCTTGTCGAATACGATGCGCCATTTCCCTGGCGCTTCCAGGCGCCAGATCGAATTGAAAGTGTCGATAAGTCGACCTTGCGGGTCGTTCACCGGCCCGGAACTCAACGCCAACGTGCCGGAGCCGAGAACCTCGACACGTTGGGGCTCCCACGAGAACGGAGCCTGGGGTCCGACGAAGTAAGTCGCCCATGCCTTGGCCACCTGTTTGGAACCCCTGACTACCTTGTCACCCGAGAAGAACACCGCTTCTGCCGCGAGATACGACGTGAAGGCGGCCTGGTCGCGTGCCGCCATGGTGTGCGCGAACGCACGCTCCGTGTCCGCCACTTGTCGGCTCAACGCCGCATTGTCGAGGCGGTGCGGTGTTGCCGCGCAACCGCCTAGCATGATTGCGCCAACCGTCACCGACGCAAGGATTGCTCGCATGCTGACTCTCCCTCGTCGAATACATCAATGATGGTCGTGTTCCGCGTCGATCGGCGTCCAGTGCCGGCTTTCGGTGCAGGTTCCCATCTTGAAGGCATGGCTGACCCAGTCGTCACCGTCCAGATAGAACGCGACCGTGTAGATCTTGCCGCAGTCCGGCATGTTCGCAGCCGTCATCGCACGCGCCACCGGACCCAACTGGCCTTCAAAGGTCGCGCTGCCATCTTCCACCGAAATTGAAAAAGTCGTCAACGCAAAGAATCGTGCCGGCAGCGTGTACTGCGGTGATTGTGGAACCTTGTCCACTGACACCAGCGTCTTCATTTTCGCTAATGCTGCGCGAGCACGTGGATCAAGATCGGAGGGCACGACGATCGTGCTGATCGCATCTTTCGGATCGATCAGTTCAAGCGCCCTGTTTGCGATTGAATTGAAATCGTTCGCGTTGACCGGAACGTCGCGCTTGTGATCCTTACGCAACTGCTCGCCATTGCAAGCGACAAGTAGGCAGATCAGAAGCAGGAGGATTGCGCTGCGCATGGGCTCGGTGACTCGTCTCGTAAATCTATCGCATCGCTGCCGCGGCCGATCCGGCCGCTCCAACTCCTGAAAAGCGGCTGGAGCGTGGCCGTGACGACAGTCCAGCGTCTACGCTTGCGGCCAGAATGACTGCCCTCATCCCACTGCCTCACCCGACCGATGTGCCACCCACGCGCCGATCAACGCCGAACCATACGGAATCGCCTGCGCTGCCAGGATCGTGATCCACAACCGACCTTCGATGTAGTTGATGCCGGTTGAGTTGATCATGCCGACGATGCACGCGATCAGCGCGCAGAACAGCAGCAACTCTTCGCTGACCGAGGTGAACGGGTTCGGTTTCTTGCCGATGCGGCGGCTCTTCGCGGTGCGCACGAATTCGCCTTTCTTCTTCCACAGGCCGAGGTAGATGCCACGCGCAATCGCGTGGCTGAGCCCCATGCTGGCGATCGAGGCGGAAATCGTATCCTTCCACGAGCACGGCACACGCACGCGGTAGAGGATGATGCCGAACGCGGCCTTGAACAGGAAAAAGCCGATTAGCGGGACCAGGAACAGATACATCGGCAGCATGAAGTACCGCGGTGCGAGCACCATGCCCAGCGTCCACAGCATCGCCATCAGCGTGAACACCAGGTGTAGCGCGTCGCCGAACCACGAGAACCAGCCGGTCAGGAAGTGGAAGCGCTGGCCGCGGGTCAGCGTGGAGGTCTTTGACACCATCCAGTTCCAGCGCGCCTTCATGATCTGCATCGCGCCAAACGCCCAGCGATAACGCTGCGACTTGTACGCGGTGAAGTCGGCCGGGGTCAGTCCGCGGCCCATGATCTCGTCGACGTAGACGAGGTCGTAGCCTTCGCGCATCAGGCGCAGGCCGAGTTCGGCGTCTTCACAGATCGTCCACTCCGACCATTTGCCGGTATCGACCAGCGCGTTTCTGCGCACCATCGTCATCGTGCCGTGCTGGATGATCGCGTTGCGCTCGTTGCGATGGTGCATGCCGATGCGGAAGAAGCCGTCGTATTCCCAGTTGCACATGCGCCGGAACGCGTTGTGTTCGTAGTCGCGATGCGCTTGTGGGCATTGCACGACGGCGACGTTCGGTTCGCTGAAATAGCCTGTCAGCGCGCGCAGCCAGTCCGGCCGGACTTCGTAGTCGGCATCCACCACCGCGACGATCTCGGCGCGTGGGTCGGTCTGGTCGAGTCCGTAGTTGAGCGCGCCGGCCTTGAAGCCCGGCCACGGATCGAGGTGGAAGAAGCGGAATCTCGGCCCGAGCTTCGCGCAATGTTCCTCAACGGGTCTCCAGACGGCCTCGTTTTTGGTGTTGTTGTCGATCACGAGGACTTCGTAGTTCTCGTAGTCGAGCGCGGCCAGTGAGTCGAGGGTCAGGATCACCATCTCCGGCGGCTCGTTGCACGAACCCAGATGGATCGACACAAACGGTTGCACATCGCCCGGCGCGGGGTTGAGCATCTTGAACTCACGCAGCCAGCTCGGGCGCCACAACACCTCGGTGAATTCGAAGCCGTTGATCAGCAGGATCAGGATGATCGCCAGCTGCGCCGGGAACAGCAGGACCAGCATCACCCAGTCGAACGGGTCGAGATAGAAATCGTAGGGCAGGGTCGCCATCCAGACCAGGATCGAGGCCGACAACTGCAATAGCACGAGGAAGAACGCGAGGCCCATGATGCGGAAGCGGATGAAATGCCGCGCGAACCAGAACATCGGCAGCAGTGCGAGCAACGACGCGAGCCCGGCCTTCCACGGCCAGATCGGGTCTTCGATCACGGTGCCGGTGAAGGAGAACTTCTGCTGCCGGCTGGCATTGAACATACCCCAGTACGCCTCGACGCGGCCGGCGAGTTGTTCCTTCCACGGCTGGTCGATCGCCTCCATCACGAAGTAGTCGATCTTGTTGCCTGCGGCGACGTTGAACCAGTCGCGCAGGAAGTGTGCTTCGTTGGCGAGCGAAGGCTGAGCGTATTCGCGACGGTCGCCGTTCGAAGGCCAGCCAACTTCGCCGATCACGACCGGTTTGTCGGGAAATAGCTTCTGCAGTTCGTGGTACTGGCCCAGCACGAATGAAATCGCGTCCTTGCGCGGTACTTTTTCCCAATACGGCAGGATATGCACGGTGATGAAGTCTACGTGCGCGGCGAGTTCCGGGTGGCGCTGCCAGGTGTCAAGCGGTTCAGCGGTCGATACAGGAATCTTCAACTGCGCGCGAGCGCGGTCGAGGTAGTTGATCAGGTCCTTTACGCTGAGATCGCCACGCAGGATGACTTCGTTACCGACGATTGCGCGATTGATGTTGTCGTTCTTGCGACTCAGCGCGATCAGCGCGCTGAGTTCGCGTTCATTGCGCTCGGCGCGCCCCTCGATCCAGGCGCCGGCCATCACGGTCATGCCATAGAACTTCGCGATGCGCGGAATCTGCGGGTTCTCGACCGATGAATAGGTGCGCAGACGCTTGGTGTAGCGCGAAAGCAGGCGGATGTCGCCGTCGAGTTCACTCTCGCTCGGGTACAGCTGCTTGATCGGGTCCTGGTAGCGCTGGAACGGGTTGAACGCAACGCCGCCGATATCCCCGTGCCAATCCGCGATGTGCACCGGGCGATTCAGATACCCCCACAGACCGACATTGAGAGCGGCCACCAACATGGTAAGAGCAAGCGCGCGCCAGAAAGATTTGCGCACGACGATTGGCTGGCTGCGGTTCAAACGTGCCTCGTGGGATACAGCGTGGGGATGCGGACGACGCGGCAGCATAGCCGAACCCTGCGCGCAGCCTCAATGTGGTAGTAGCGACGATCCAGCGCAGGCGCTGCCCCGTCGCTCATCGGCATACCTGACCGGATCTGCTCAGCGCTTGCGCGACAATCTACGCAACTGGCTCAGCACGATCGGCACCAGCGCGAGCGTGGCCATGCCGAGCAGCGGCAGTAGCACGCTGCGATGCGCGAAGATGTTGAGCGAAACGGTGCCTTCGCGTGCGATCGTTTCGGTGAGACCGGCGCCCAGCGCAGTCTCGAATGCAATCATCACGGTGCCGCCGAACGCGGTGGCGGTCACGAACAGCCACAGCGGGCAGCGCAGCCACGCGAGGGCGACAGTAACGCCCCCGAACGGAAAAAAAGGCACCAGGCGCAGAAACATTGCGTAGCTGACTGGATAGGCGTGATAACCCGCGCGCAGCTTCTCGACCAACGCCGGTGCGTTGCCATCGCCTTGATTGAAAGCCGAGCGGCTGGCGAGGAACAGGATCAGCGCGCCGAGCAGCGTGCCAATGGACGACAACACGGTGCCGGTCGCGATGCCGAACAACATGCCGCCGGCGAGCACGATCACGATCGCGCCGGGAAGGCCGGTCGCAATACCGAGTGTCATCAGTCCGATCTGGAGCAATCCGCTGACCAGCGGATGCATCGCAATGCTCGCGCGCAGACTGACTTCCTCACTCGCGATGTGATGCGGATCGAAGCGGTTCAGCGCGCCGGAGGCGAGCAGGCCGATGCCGATCCCGATGAGGATCAGCAGCGGAAGGAGCGAACGCAAACGTTTCATGGAGGAAATGAAGAGGGGCCGTTTACGCGGCCCCTTTATCGAAATCTGGGAGGCAAGAATAGCCGGTTACGGCTGGTTCTCGTACCCGTCTGCAAAGATGCGGTCGATCGCGATGGTCAGCACCTGGCCATCATGGTCGGAGCTGCGCGCTGCGGTCGTGTCGTCCAACCCGGCGCCACTGGCTTCCGAAACATCGGAATTGCCATGCGCGTTCGATAGGCTGACGAAGTCGGTCCACGCCGGGCGCGACAGCAGGATATGGTCGATCTCCTGCGCATAGCCGCTGTAGTTGTAGGAGTAACGTTTCGCCGGGTCGGCCATTATGCCGCTGTCGACAAGAGTCGGATTCGGCGCGACGTAGGTGCCGCTCATGTCCCAGTAGAAATTCTGGGTCGGATCGGCGGTGCCCTTGATCAGACCGACCACGTCGACATAACCGTCGCTGAATTCGTAGGCATTGAAATCGCCGAGTACGACCAGCGGAATATTCGCGTCGCCCTGGATCGTCACCGGTCCCGGGATGATGTTGCCGTTCGCATCCTGCTGCGCGTTGCCGGGAATCGTGCCGCCGCTCTGCCATGCCTGCACGATGCTGGCGACCTGTACGGCCTGCTCGGTGCGTTTGTGACCGATATAGTCCTTGCCCGGTGCGCCGAGATTGATCAGCGAACGGTCGTAGATCGCGAGCACCGCGAAACGATAGCCGTTGAGCGTCGCATCGAGCAGTACTGGCGGGCGATCGTTGAGCAGGCATGGCGGGTTGCTGCTGCAGCTGGTGGTCATGGTGTCCTTGTACATCTGCGTCACCGAATTTACCGTCACGTCGCTGCGCACCAGCAGTCCGATCGTAATGCCGCCAATGTCGTTGCTCGGCAAGGTGTAACGCTGGTAGACGATCGCGCCAGCGCTGTCGGCGCTGATCTGGTTGGCCAGGTCGGTCAGCGTCGCGTAGTTCTCGACCTCCTGCACGCCAAGCACGACGGGAGCCTTGAGCACTTCGCGCACTTGTTTGGACATCTTGCGCAGGCGGATCGCGTATTGGGCAGGCGTCGGACAAACATCCTTCGAGCCGGGTGTGCAGCTGTCGATGCTGCCCGAATCGGGGGTTGCGTTGAAGAAGTGCAGCATGTTCTGCGTACCGATCGTCAACGTGCCGGCCGCGGAATCCTTGACCGCTTGCGGATAGGCTGGCGCCGGATCCAGCGCGGTCATGCTGGCCGGGTAGACCTCATAGATCGGATAGGTTGCGCTGGCCGACTGATAGCCCTGGATGACGCCGGTCACGCTGAAATGGGCGCCGGCATTGAAGATGAAGCCGGTCGGGTCGAAGCCGAGGCCTTTGTAATAGACCTCCAGGATTTCAGGCGCGCCGCCCCACACGGGAATTGTGCCACCCAGCCCCGGATACATCACGCCTGGCCCGCGGAACGGTCGCGGCTGGCTGGCCACGGTTGCGTAGAACCCGGACGCGGTGCCTGCGTGCACACCGTCGGCACCGCTACCGAACGTCGGGCCGGTCACCACACCATCGATCATGCTGACGAGCATGCCATCGAGGCAAGCGAAGTTGCGCGCCTGATAGCCATCGGTAGCCGGAGTAATTGAGCCCTGACAGAGACCGACGGTTGGGTCGGTTGAAGGCGGATTGTTGTCGAGCACGTAAGCTGCGGGCAACGTGTGGCCCGAGCTGACCACGCTGACCGTGGCCGTGGTGAGTTCGGTCGAGCCGCTGAATTCGACCACCTTGCCGGTCACATCGACTGCATCGCCGCTCACGACCGCGGGCGCCGTGGAGGTGAAGACATACAGGCCCGACGAGGTATTCGGCACTCCGCCGACCGGATCTTGCATGAAGAAGCCTTTTGCACCGACGGCGGTGACGATGTTTCCGGTCGTGGTCACGGTCTGGCCGACCAGCGGCGAGGCGGCCCCGTCGCCCTGGATCTGCATGATCGTGACCGGTGGCGATGTCACCGTGAGCGCGATCGTGGCGCTCCCGCTGCGGCTCTGCGCATCGGTGATCGTGACTGGCAGCGATTGCGCGCCGGAAGGGGTGCCCGCGCCGATCGTCGCAGTGAACGTGAACACGTTGCCGCCCGCATCGCTCAACGTTTGCGTCGATGAACCGCCGATCGGCGAAAGGTCGGCGGTGACGGTGATGCTGGTGCTGACCGGATTCGTACCCGGAGTGACGGTCACGCTGAGCAGTGTCGTGTCACCAACCCCCAGTGTCGCCGGCGTCGCGCTGCCGGTGCCTGATGGATTGGTCGGACCGGTCGTGCTGCAGACATTGAGCGGGCTGGTCGTGTTGCGTGGTGCTGGCGCGCCTACAGTGAAATCGTCGACATTGCTGTTGGTGTCGGTGCAGCCCAAACCCTTGCGGAGCGCCGCAGTAGTGTTGCTGAGCGCAGCGGTCGCAGTGCCCTCGCAGGCGTCGGCCGCACCGTAGTCGACCGTATCGATGATCGCCGGTCCGCTCGGGCAGGTGCCTGTTTGTCCGGTCGTGGTGTTGACCAGGATGAATTTGCCTTTACTTGATGAGGCGCCGATGGTGCCGACCGTATCTGCTGTGGGAAGGGCGAGACCCGCAGTGCCGCCGGAGGCCTCCTGCACGAGGAAATACTGCCCCGCCTGCAATGAGATATTCGGCAGCACGGTCACGTTAGATCCCCACGTGGTTCCGGTCGCCGAGGTGTACTGGATCGACCAGCCGTTGAGACTTTGCGGCGTGCTGCCTGCATTGAACAATTCGACGAAGTCGTTGGTGTAAGGCGCGCCGGAGTTTCCACCACCGCCGTACACTTGGCTGATCACGACACCCCCGGCTTGCGCCGAGACAATTCCGAAAAGTGCGAAAAACAGCGCGAGCAGGGTTGCTCGGCAGAAGGTGCGAGTCGTCATCGTGGTGTTCCCCGGTTGCATGGACTTCGTCAGGAAGTCCCGCACAGGATAGCACCGTGTTTTGACTGTTTTATGTTACAGAATTCCGGAATTGCGAAGTGTCCCGCTTCCGTCGGACAGCCCGCACACGTGGAGAGACGGCATTATGCGGAGCGCGCAAACACCGTGATCTCTTCGCGATCGTGGTACAGGTGCTTGGCGCGCACCTCGACCTCAGGGCCAGCTGCGCCGAGCGCGCCTCGCACGATATCGAGGCACAGCTGTACCTCGTCGTAGCGCTTTTTCATCGGCAACTTCAGATTGAACATCGCGTAACGACAGCAGCCCTCAGCGAACCATTGCGCAACGAGCTCGGCGACGCGGCGCGGCTGTTCGACCATGTCGCAGACCAGCCAGTCGACCGGCTTCTGTGGCCGGTAACGGAAGCCATCGGCGCGCAGATGTTCGACCAGGCCCGAGGCCAGCAAGGCAGCATCCATCGGGCCGTTATCAACTGCAGTCACGTGCAGTGAGCGGTTCACCAGTTGCCAGGTCCAGCCCCCGGGCGATGCCCCAAGATCGACGGCGCGCATGCCCGGTTTCAGCCAGCGCTCGCGTTCGCCCTCGTCGAGGAGCACGAGCAGCGCCTCGTCGAGCTTCAGCGTCGACCGGCTCGGCGCCGCATGCGGAAATTTCAGGCGTGGAATGCCGCCGGGCCAAGGTGCGCTGGCATGGATGTCCGCGCAGGCGACGAATGCAGCATCCGTCGCGGTCAAACACAGGTGCAGCCGCCAGCGAGAGGCGCGGTCGATCATCTGCTTTTTCTTGAGCGCGCCGATCAGCGCCGCATTGAGGCCGCGGCACAGCGGCGCGAGTTCGCGCGCGGCGTCGCTGTCTGGCGCCTCGACCCAGGCATCGCACCAGAGTCGCGGATCACGTTCGATGATCGGCAGCAGTACGCTGAGGCGATCTGTTGTTGGCATGTCCTTCGCGCCGCCGAGCGTGCGCAATAGTTGGCGTGCGAACACCAGGTTGCGCCACGTCGCGACCTCGCCGAGGCGCTCGGCGGCATTGGTGGCGGGCGTGGCATATTCGACAAAGCCGCTGCCGCGCGCCGCGCGCGCATAGCCGCCGCCTCCGATGGCCGCGTCGTGCGCGCCGAGTTCCTGCGCGCATTCGCCCTCGAAACCGGGGCGGCAGTAAGCGAGCAGGCTGGAATTTGTGAATACGGTCATGGGTGGGGCTTCGTGGGCGCATTGCATGATGCCTGCCAGGCCGCGCGTTGACGAGTGTGACGGCGTCGCGGGAATTGAGCTTGCCACCGAGCTAGCGTCGCGGCTCGTCGCTCCCATGGAAGATCCTCATGAAGCATTGTTTGGTGCGACCGCTGTTCGGCGCATTGCTGATCGCCGCCGTGGCCCCCGCATGCGCAGCCGCAGCGACGATCGCAGTCAGCGTCGACACGAGCGCAAACGTGCATCCGTTCAGTCCGTTGATTTTTGGCGTTGCGTATGGCAATGCGGCACGCAACGCCCAGATCGGCTACCCGCTGATCCGCTGGGGCGGCAATTCGGCGACGCGCTACAACTGGCAAGTCGACGTGCACAGCACCGCAGCCGACTACTACTACGAGAACATCCCCGGCGCGACCGATCGCACGCACATGCCGCCACTTGGCAACGAAGCGGACGCGTTCGTCGGTGCAGCGCTCGCCGGTGGTGCGCAACCGTTGATGACGATCCCGACGATCGGCTGGACCCCACGCGCGGACAGTCCGCTGAACCATCCGTACTTCGCCGGCTTCTCGGTCGCGAAATATGGCGCACAGCAGTCGACCGACCCTTGGGACCCGGACGCCGGCAACGGCCTGCGCACAAACAATACCGAAATCACAGGCAACGATCCGCTCGATACCTCGACGGCAGTTGGACCCGCTTTTCAGAAAGCCTGGGTCGCGCACCTGCAATCGAAGTTCGGTGGCGCCGCAAATGGCGGCGTGAAGTTCTACGCGCTCGACAACGAGGTCATGTTGTGGGATTCGACGCACCGCGACGTGCATCCGAATCCGACGACCTTTGACGAGACCTGGAACAACGCACTCGCCTACGGCAGCGCGATCAAGCAGCAGGACGCGTCGGCCAACGTAACTGGCCCGGTGACTTGGGGTTATTGCGATTTGTTCGGCTCGGCCAAGGACAACTGCGTCGATGGCCCGGATCGGCAAGCGCACGGCGGCATGCCATTCGTCGCGTGGTATCTGCAGCAGGTCTGCGCCAATCCGCTACCCGGCGGCGCGCATGTGGTCGATGCGCTGGACCTGCACTATTACCCGCAAGGCGCCAACATCGCACTCAGCGATGACGATTCTTCGGCGACCGCGGCACTACGCCTGCGCTCGTTGAATGAACTGTACAACCCGGGCTGGGTATCCGAATCATGGATTGCTGATCTCGGTGATGCCGACGCGAACCATTACAGCAAGCCAAACCTGATCCCGCGCGCGCGGGCCTGGATCAACCAGTATTGTCCGGGCACCAAACTCGCGATCACCGAATACAACTGGGGCAATGACGGCACAGCGAGCGGCGCAGTCGCGCAGGCGGAATTGTTCGGCATCTTCGCGCGCGACGGCGTCGACATGGCGACCCGCTGGATCGCACCCGCGGCAAATTCGCTGGTCGAGCGCGCGTTCACGCTGGTCCTCAACTACGACGGTGCCGGCTCCAAGGTGCAGGGCAACAGTGTTGCCGCGACCAGCGCGAACGTGGATCAGCTCGGTGCCTACGCATTCACCTCTGGCGCACGCACGATGCTGTTGCTGACCAACAAGACGGCATCGACACAGGACGCCGCGCTGTCGTTTGCCGCCGCGCAGGGCGGCGCGTGGAAACTGTTCGGATTCGACGCGAGCCATGCGCCTCACCTGCTTGCCAGCGGTTTGATCAACGGCAAATCACTCGCGTTGTCGGCACTTCCGGCGATGTCGGCGAACCTGCTGGTGATTGATGGTGACTTGATCTTCAAGAATGGATTCGATTGACTGGTGCGGCGTGAGACGGCGCCGCCCGGCCTGCGTGCATAGGCGACTACCCGCACGTGTGGGAGCGATGGCAGCCGCGATGCGTTGAAGCCATCCCTTTCAACGGGAGGGTTGGGTGGGATGGCGGGAGGTGTCATGCGAACGGCATCGCGGCTGTCACCGCGCGCACAGAAATCTAGTAACGCTCGCCACCGGATTCTGCGTACCAGCGAAATACCTCACGCGCCTGATCACGCAAAATGTCACAACGAACGTGGATGCCGCGTCGTTCGAGCTCGCCGGCCCAGTCGAGAGGCAACGGGCCTTCGTCGAATTCACTGAGGTCCATCACGTCGCTGGAACGCGCGCCGATCAACAGTTCGTCGATTCCGGCCCAGAAGCTCGCGCCATAGCATTGGCAGCACGGCTGCGCGCTGGTCGCGAGCGTGTAACGCACGCCATTCTCGTTGAGGCGGGCGCGGCCGAGTCGCGCTTGTGCACCCATGAAGGCCATCATCTCCGCATGCGCGACCGAGCAGTTCTGCGGCAACACCCGGTTCACGCCGACTGCCACGATGCGTCCCTCACCTTCGAAGATCGCGGCACCGAATGGACCGCCGGTGCGTTCCTCGATGTTGCGGCGCGCGAGCTGGATCGCGAGCGCAATGCGCGACGCGTCATCCGCGTAAACGCGATCGTGGTCGATCTCGTTGTCGATCCAGTCCGGAAGAATGAGGGTGATTGGAGCAGGCATGAGCGAAGTTCCTCGGAACAATGAGTGCGAGGCTAGCTGCAGCACGACGCGCGCCGCAACGGTCTGATTGCCAACGTCCGCCAGGCTCCGCATCATGCCGCCCTGTCCAGTTGTCGTACCGAGGATTATCCGGTGTCCTTTCCGCAGCAGTCCACGCCGGCCAGCCTGCCGCGCAACCACGGCATCGATAGTTTGCGCGGACTGGCGATCCTGCTCGTTGTGCTACATCACATGGGCCTGCGCATTGCGCTGAAATCCACCGCGCTCGCCGATTTCCTCCCGGCGCGTGTGCTGAATGCGTTCAACTACAACGGCTATGAAGCCGTATTTGTCTTCTTCGTGATCTCCGGCTTCCTGATCGCCAGCCATGCGCTGGCTCGCTACGGCCGGCTTGCCCAGATCGACGTGCGCGCGTTCTATGTGCGGCGTGCGACGCGCATCGTGCCGTGTCTGGTGCTGCTGGTCGCGGTACTGGCCTTGTTGGATGGACTCGGCGCGAAGGACTACGTAATCGACCGCGAAGGGCAGTCGCTGGGCCGCGCGATAGTTGCGGCGTTCGGCCTGCATCTGAACTGGTACGAAGGCGCGACCGGCTACCTGCCGGGAAACTGGGACGTACTGTGGTCGTTGTCGATCGAGGAAACGTTTTACCTCGGGTTCCCGCTGCTGTGTCTGAGCGTGCGCAGCGAACGCCTGCTTGCGATCGTGCTCGTTGCGTTGGTACTGGTGTTGCCGTTTTCGTTGATGTCGATCACCGACAACGAGATCTGGAAAGAAAAAGCCTACCTGCCCGGCATGGCGGCGATTGCCGCTGGCGTGCTGGTCGCTTTGATCGCGCGATGCTGGATGCCGCGTCGCCGCGTGGCCACGGCGTTGGCGGCGATTGGTGTGGCCGGCCTGCTCACGCTGATGTTCGCGATGCGCGAGCTATGGCCGCTATTCCACGACACGGTGATGTTGTTGCTGGTCGTGTGTTCCGCTTGCCTTGTGCTTGCTCTGGCGTGGTTGCATGACGGCAGTGCATGTCCGCTGCGCGCCACTGGTTGGTTGCGTTCCATGGGGCGCCTGAGCTACGAAATCTATCTTGGGCACATGTTCGTCGTGTTCGCTGTCGTCGCCGCGTTCAACGCAAGCGGCGGTAACCTGCACCAAGGTTATCTGTGGTACCTGCCAGCAGTGCTGCTGGCGTGGGCGCTCGGCGCGCTGGTTGCCAGGCTGTACACGCTGCCGTGCGAGTCTTGGCTGCGGAAGCGGCTGCAAAAACTTCGCGTGCCTCGAACCGGGCTGGCCACAGTCACGGTTGCCTGAAACGGACTTGGCGTGCGCTGATATCTTCGTACTGCGCATCCAGCGCGCACCGCATCGCCCATCCAGCCAACAGGATATTTCCATGACCCAGCAAGCACGCGGCCCGTTCGACGTGAAGATCGCGCCGCAGAAGCCCGACAACGCACAGGCCGAAGGCGCGGGTATCGCGCGGATGTCTATCGACAAGCAGTTCCACGGCGATCTGGAAGCGGTCAGCCAGGGCGAGATGCTGGCGATCCGCACCGATACTGCGAATTCCGCGGGCTATGTCGCGATCGAGCGCGTAACGGGAATGTTGCATCGTCGCAAGGGCAGTTTCGTTTTCCAGCACAGCAGCACGATGAACCGCGGTGTGCCGACGCAGAGCATTTTGGTTGTGCCCGACTCAGGGACTGACGAGCTAGTTGGACTCGGCGGAGCGATGACGATCGTCATCGCCGAAGGCGGCGCGCATTCCTACGTGTTTGATTACATACTTGCTTGATCGCGAGAATCTAGTGATGGCTGCGAGCAGGGCTTGGCGCGGCTACCCCCGTTCCCGTCAAGCCATTGGCCCGCGTTGGTCCCGCGGGAGTGCCGGCAGGGGCGATGTGCTTGCGCGACCGGGGCAAAGTCATCGCAGCTGCCGCCGCTCCATCAGGCCGTCAGCGTGCGTCGTTCGCGTGGGAGCGCCGGAAGGCGCGATGCTCTGTGCGAATATTTGGGTCATGCGTCTGCCACGCGTTCTACGCGACAATGGTCCTTCTGCGACCATCGCGTCGCGTGCGCAACGAGCCTCTCATGCTGATTGCAGTGACCCGTGAAGTGAGCCCAAGCCTCGCCGCGTGCGAGCTGTCGTTCGTCGAACGCGCACCGATTGATGTCGCACGTGCGGTCGAACAGCATCGCGGCTACCAACGTGTTTTGAGTGCACTTGGCTGCGATGTGCAGGTACTTCCGGTACTCGCTGGCATGCCCGATTCGGTATTTGTCGAGGACGTCGCGGTCGTGCTCGACGAGGTCGCGGTTATGACCCGGCCTGGCGCACCATCGCGCCGCGGCGAGGGCGCATCTGTCGCCGAAGTGCTATCAGGTTACCGATCGCTGCGCACAATCGAAGCGCCAGGCACGCTCGATGGCGGCGATGTGCTTTGCATCGGCCGGCGCGTATACGTCGGGCAATCCGCGCGCAGCAGCCCGGTCGGCATCGAGCAGTTGCGTGCGATCCTCTCCGAGTTCGGTTACACGGTGACCGGTGTGCCGACCCACGGTTGCCTGCATCTGAAGTCGGCGGTCACCGCGCTCGATGACAAAACGGTGCTGCTGCAGCCGGCGTGGGTCGAGCGTGCCCGATTCGAGCATTACCGAATCATCGAAGTCGATCCGTCCGAAGATCACGCGGCCAACGCGCTGCGCATCGGTGATGCGCTGGTGATGCCGGCATGCTTTCCACGTACGCGCCAGCGTTTGCTTGACGCCGGCTACGACGTGACCGCGGTGGACGTGTCCGAGTTGCAGAAGGCCGAGGGCGCAGCGACCTGCTGCAGTCTTGTGTTCCATACCTGAAAAATGTCATGCGACGCCCCGCGGCGCCGCGTCCGTCAAGTCTTGGCCCAGGAATCGCGCAAGGTCACTGTGCGGTTGAACACCGGTTTCGCGCGAGTATGGTCGTGGCGGTCGGCGACGAAATAGCCGAGCCGCTCAAACTGCACGTGTTCCTCGGGGGACGTATCGGCGAGTGTCGATTCCAGCCACCCGCTGACCACGCGTTTGGAGTGCGGGTTGAGGTGGTCGGCGTAAGTCTTGCCGTCCCTGTCGTCGTCGGGATCGGCGACATTGAACAAACGATCGTAAAGGCGGATTTCGGCCGCAACCGCATGCTTCGCGCTGACCCAGTGGATGGTGCCCTTGATCTTGCGATCGGCGCCCGGCATGCCGTGGCGGGTTTCCGGATCGAGCGTGCAATGCAGTTCGGTGATAGCGTCGTGGGCGTTCTTGATGAGCTCATTGCAGCGGATGATGCCGATGCCGCGCAGGCGCACTTCGCCGCCCGGAACCAGCCGGTGAAAACCCTTCGGTGGCACTTCGGCGAAGTCGTCGTTTTCGATCCAGATTTCGCGCGAGAACGGCACATCGCGCGTACCGAGTTCAGCGTTCTTCGGATGGTTCGCGAACGCCAGGCGTTCTTCGTGCTTGGGATCGAGATTGGTGATGACCAATTTGATAGGATCGAGCACCGCCATGCGCCGTGGCGCGCACGCATCGAGGTCTTCACGTACGCAGGCTTCGAGCACGCTATAGGCGATCACCG